>CACYCC010000081.1 GCA_902772805.1 uncultured Lachnospiraceae bacterium
CGGTGAGCAGAAAGAACTTTTGGAAGGCGCCCTTACCCAGGCCAAAGAAGCCAACAGTATCAAAGATTCGATACTTGAGAATCTCACAACACAGATCATCGGCCCCGTGGAATCGATAGTTGAGATAGCAAGAATGCTTTCGGGCAATGAATCAAACCCCGTTTCCGTTATCAGCAGCGGTAATCATATACTGATGGAGACCGAGAATCTCGGCGTGATACTTAACGATATCATGGAGATGAACCGCATCAACAACGATCAGTTCATTTTAAAGCGCACCAAAACAGACCTTTCGGAGCTGCTTGACAGAGTCAGGAACGATCTTGCGGACAGGGCCAAAGAGAAGGAGATCCGGATCAATTATTCCGATCAGATCGTGCATACACTGGTAATGTGCGATGACAAACGTCTGGCATCGATCCTTCAGCATGTTATCTTAAACGCCATCAACAATTCTTATGTCGGCGGAAATATCAATGCCACGATCGTAGAAACACAGGTACTTAAAAAGCACGCATACTACGACATCATGGTTGAAGATTTCGGCTCGGGAATGGATGATCAGGCGGTAGAATCACTTCTTTCCAAGGACGATTCTGACAATGTCTGTGCAGATCTTACCAGCACCAAGTATCTTGGACTTTCCATCACCAAGGCGGTGCTCGATCTTATGGACGGAAAACTTGAGATCATCAACCGCCGTCGTGAAGGCACAACATTTATCATCAAGATCGCACTTGAGATCATTGATGAGGCGTGATCGCATTACCCGCAGCAGGCATAATTATGGAAGTCTCTTTACACAGAAAATTCCCGGAGATAAGGGATAACGGAAGATCGTTTTACGGGGGTGCCCAGGAATGGAGCACTCACGGATATGTGCGCGGTTACGGCTGCGGAGTCATAGCCTGTGCAAATGTCCTGATGCATACCGTTGACCGCACGAGTGCAACACCTTCCAAGGATGAATATATTAAGTATTCAAGACATTTAAGAAAATTCTATCTTCCCGTCATTCCCAAATTCGGGATGAACGGGATATTTATGGCTTTGGGCGTAGATCTTTATTTCCTGCGTCACAGACTGCCGTTTTATGCATATTGGGGATGCCGTCGCAAGAACATCTTTAAGCACATGGAACGGATGCTTAAAGACGATATCCCGGTCGTTCTCTCAGCCGGCCCCAACTGGCCTAATCTCTGGGGCAAAAAGGTTTTGAATATGTACGAAAAAGACGGTGACAGGTTAGTCCGTCCCGTCGGCATGAGAGCCCATTATGTTACCGCAACGGCGCTTGATGACGAGTACATTACCGTTTCTTCCTGGGGCAGGAAATATTACATAAAGCGAAGCGACTTTATGGATTATGCCCGTAAATGCAGCAATTTCCTGTTTTCTTCGATCATGGTCATAAAGCCGGTAAAACGGCGCGGCACATGATCTTTGCGTCGGCTCTCGGTTAAAGCGGAAAACAGATATGAGCCGGAAACAGATAAAAGAGAGGATAAAGAGTTGAGTAAAAAAGGCCCTGACATCACGCAGGATTGCGTGGTCAACGTATTTGAAAACAAATATCTTAATGTGGTCGATCTTCAATATGATGCCGGCAGGCATTATTTTGACGCTACCCGCCATGCGCCGCAGGATATCGTAGCGATCAAGAGTGATGAAGAGTTTAAGACCATGCTTCCCGATGCGGTAACATGCTTTGTTATCATTAAAACCCCCGGTTCGGAAGCACGCCTTCTTTTTGTAAAAGAATTCCGTTATCCCATAGGCCGGTTTGTTATCGCGCCTCCGGCGGGACTCATGGATCCGGAAGATAAAGGCGCAAAAGAGCCTCTTTTTGAGACTGCGATCCGTGAGATACACGAAGAGACCGGGATCGAAGTCAAAAAGACAGACAAGCTTACTGTCGTAAATCCGCTTGTGTTCAGCTCGCCCGGCATGACCGATGAAAGCAATGCTCTTGTAAGCGCGGTTATAACTCTTGACGATCTTGCGCCGCTTTCCAATGACAATGCCGAGATCACGGAGTGCTTTGACGGATTTTTGCTGTTAACGCGCGACGATGCTTTAAGCCTCCTCAAAGAAGGCCGCGACAATGAAGACCGCTTTTATTCCGCATACACCTGGATGGCGCTGATGTACTTTGTGTCGGGAATGTGGGAATAAGATACCGATAGCGTCCCTTTTGTACAATCATAACATTTTCAATATTCATCGTAATATATGTCATATATGATTGCGGACAGAATGTTATTTTTTTAAGAAAGGGTAATTTTATTTCTCCTGCTTGGATAAAGAGGCCGTGGGCCATCTGTGGAAAGTAGGAGATTTTTTTGCACCGGGGGGCGTTATGTTCAGTGTTTATCTTGTGGATGACGATACTTTGATCCTTGAGGAACTCATAAATATGGTTCCTTGGCTTGACAATGGATTTGAAGTCGTCGGCAATCAGACAAATCCTGTAATCGCGCTCGAAGAGATCAGATTTTTAAAGCCGGATGTGGTTTTTTGCGATCTTAAGATGCCCGTTCTTGACGGCAACGATCTTATAAGGCAGTTAAAAGAAAACGGTGTGGACGCCGAATTTGTAATGATCTCCGCATATGACAGTTTTGAAAACGTGCGAGCTTTTTTTAAGCAGTCGGGATTTGATTATATTTTAAAACCCGTCAACGAAGATGATATTCAAGTGGTACTCGAAAGGTTAAACTATAAACTTTCGGGCAAAAAACCCGAAAAGACCGCAGCGGCTTTGACTGAAAATCCCGGTTTTAACAATCTTGTTAAGTTCGTTAATGAGAATTTCTCCGAAAAGATCACACTTGAAATACTGTCCAAAAAATTCGGATTTTCCAAGAATTATATCTGCGGTCTTTTTTCCAAACACTTTAATACCTCGCTTACCTGCTATCTTACGGAACTTCGCATGAAACATGCCAAAGAACTGTTATCGGACAAAAATATGCTTATCAAAGAAGTTGCGGTTTTATGCGGATACCCCGAGTATTACCACTTTTTCAGAGTATTTAAACTCTATTACGGAATTTCACCCAAGGAAATGCAGAGCGGAATGCCCGAATGAGTAAAATAAAAAAGCCCGGAATTCTGAGAAATTTCATAATCACCATGTCTGCACTGAGTATATTTATAGTGCTTCTTTGGGTTCTCTTTTTTTATACCACCATGCGAGCTTTTATCAACAATATGAC
>CACYCC010000082.1 GCA_902772805.1 uncultured Lachnospiraceae bacterium
CGTTGTCCATACTTGTCCGTAGTGTGACGAAGCGTGACAAGGAATGACAAGGAGCGACGAAATTATAGACTTTTTAACGTCGGGAACAACAGCACATCTCTTATGGCAGGCGAGTCTGTTAACAACATGGCAAGACGGTCGAGACCATAGCCGATACCGCCGGTAGGAGCCATTCCTATCTCAAGAGCGTTAAGGAAGTCTTCATCGGTATGATTAGCCTCTTCATCGCCCATATCGGCAAGTGCATCCTGAGCCTTGAAACGCTCTCGCTGGTCGATGGGATCGTTAAGCTCCGAATATGCATTACACATCTCCCAGCCGTTGATAAAGAGTTCGAATCTCTCAACATAGCCTTCTTTGTCGGGCTTTTTCTTGGTAAGGGGAGAGATCTCTATGGGATGGTCCATTACAAAAGTAGGCTGAACCATATGCTCTTCGCAGAATTCCTCAAAGAAAAGGTTGAGAATATCGCCCTTCTTGTGATGATCTTCAAATTCAACATGCTTTTCTTTTGCTATAGCCTTGGCTTCGTCGTCGGTAGCGATAGCATCAAAGTCAACACCCGCATATTTCTTAACGGCATCGATCATGGTGATGCGCTCGAAAGGCTTGCCGAAATCAAGTTCGATCTCACCATACGTAAACTTGGTGGTACCGAGAACTTCTTTTGCCACATGTCTGAACATGTCTTCCGTCAAGTCCATCATACCGTGGTAATCGGTATATGCCTGATAAAGCTCCATGAGCGTAAATTCGGGATTATGACGGGTGTCGAGACCTTCGTTTCTGAAAACTCTTCCGATCTCGTAAACTCTCTCAAGACCGCCCACGATAAGTCTCTTTAAATAAAGCTCAAGTGAAATTCTTAAGCGAAGATCTTCGTCAAGCGCATTGAAATGAGTCTCAAAAGGTCTTGCTGCGGCACCGCCCGCATTGGAAACAAGCATAGGTGTCTCAACTTCCATAAAGCCCCAATCATCCAAGAAACGGCGGATAGAGCTGATCATCTTGGAACGCTTGATGAATGTATCCTTGGACTCGGCGTTCATGATGAGGTCCACATATCTCTGACGATATCTGGTGTCGGTATCGGTAAGTCCGTGGAACTTCTCGGGAAGTATCTGAAGACTCTTGGTAAGAAGGGTGATCTTGGATGCGTGTACCGAGATCTCACCGGTCTTGGTCCTGAAAACATAACCTTCGATACCGTAGATATCACCGATGTCGGATTTCTTGAAATCCGAATAATCTTCTTCGCCGATCACATCGCGGGCAACATATGCCTGGATGGTGCCCTTAAGATCCTGTATATTGCAAAAAGAAGCCTTACCCATCACCCTCTTAAACATCATACGTCCGGCAATCGATACGTTGATGGGATGAGCATCCATGATGGCTCTTCTTTCGTTATAATCATTGTTGATCGCTTCTCTTGCAGCCGCTTCATCAAGCCCCTCTGTATTTACGGGCTCTCTTCCGGCAAGAAGTTTGGCTTCAAGTTCCTCGTAAAGACTCTTACATTCGTCTGTATGATGAGTCTGGTTATATTTCGTGATCTTAAAGGGATCCTTTCCCGCTTCCTGAAGTGCTGCGAGCTTTTCGCGTCTTACCTTCAGTAACTGATTAAGATCCTGCTGAGGTTCCTGATTATTGTTCTCGTTTCCCATTGTTATCCTCCGTTCAATACAGTTTCTTTTTTCCTGTAAAAAGAAAAAGGCGCTTCAGTGATCGAGGCGCCTTTAATAATATCACAAAATCCCGGTCGGCGATCACTCGTTTGATCTGTCGATTGCAAGTACTTTGTACTTAAGTTCTCCGACCTGAGTCTCAACCTTGACGGTCTGACCCTTCTTGGCTCCGATGAGTGCCTTGCCCACGGGAGATTCGTTGGAAATCTTACCCTTTAAGCTGTTAGCCTCACTCGAACCAACGATCTTATATTCAAGTTCTTCATTGGCCTCAATATCTTTGATCTTAACGCGGCATCCGATACTTACTCTGTTAAGGTCAACTTCTTCTTCGTCTACCACTTCCACGTTTTTAAGGATCTTTTCAATCTCTTCGATACGTGTTTCGATCTCTCTCTGCTCATCTTTGGCTGCATCGTATTCGGCATTTTCGGAAAGGTCGCCGAGTTCTCTTGCTTCCTTGATCTTCTGAGCAACTTCTTTTCGTCTTACAACTTTTAAATTTTCAAGCTCGTCCTCGTATTCCTTTAAGCCGGCATACGTTACGACGTTTTTCTTAGCATCATTTTCCATCTTTAGAATTCCTCTCAGAATATAGGTTAGGCTATCGCCCTTTCATTCCGTGTATTATAACCACATTTATCAGCAGGTGTCAAGGTTAACAGACCAACATCCCGACACTTTTTATCACATCTTCAGTTCATCGAGCATGCGATAGAGTTCATCAAAACTTTCCATCTCATTTATGCGTCTTCTAAGCGCCGCTGCCCCCTCAAATCCCTTAAGATACCACGATAAGTGTTTGCGCATTTCGCGTATGCCGATATACTCGCCCTTATATTCAAGCATAAGCCCGGCATGGCGCCTTATCGTTTCCGCAACTTCTGCGGCAGTGGGCGGAGTGTATTCTTCACCTGACAGATAAGCCGTTATCTCTTTAAAAAGAAAAGGGTTGCCTTCCGCGGCTCTTCCTATCATGACCGCATCACAGCCTGTTTTATCAAGCATCTCTTTGGCGGACGGTCCGTCTGTGATATCTCCGTTACCGATAACGGGGATGTCTACAGCTTCTTTTACCTGCTTTATGATGTCCCGGTCGGCCTTTCCCGAATAATACTGTTCTCTTGTCCTTCCATGAACCGCAACGGCCTTGGCTCCGCCGGCAGCGGCGGCACGGGCGACCTCAACGGCATTTACATGCCCGTCGTCAAAGCCTTTTCTTATCTTTACGGTGACGGGTTTGGATATCGCATGCGAGACCGCCTCCACTATACTGTATACAAGGTCGGGATCTTTCATGAGATAAGAACCTTCGTGGTTGTTGACCACCTTCGGAACGGGACATCCCATGTTGATATCAAGTACCGAAAATGGCTCATCCTCTATCTTTGCGGCGATCTCGGCCATGAGATGAGGATCGTTTCCGAAAAGCTGGAGTGATACAGGCGCCTCATCGGGATGTATCCGCATGAGTTCTCTTGTGTTTTTGTTGTTGTAATGTATCGCTTTGGCGGAGATCATCTCCATACATACCATACCGGCGCCGTAACCTGAGCACAGCAAACGAAATGGCAGGTCTGAAACCCCTGCCATCGGTGCCAGTATTACATTATTTTTTAATGATACATTACCTATGTTCAAATCTTACTCCGCTTTGCCTGCCTTTTATTTCTTGGCATTTCTTTCATATATAAGTCTGAGTCCTTCAAGGGTAAGCGAAGGATCGTATACATCTATCATGTCGGTTTCATCGGAAATAAGCCTTCCGAGTCCTCCGGTGGATACAACTTTAAGCTCATCGAATCCGCTTTCTTCTTTGACGCATTTGATGATGTATTCGGTCTGTCCGATCTGACCGTACACAAGACCTGCCTGCATCGAAGAGATAGTCTCCTGAGCAAGTATCGACTTGGGCTTTTTGATCTCAACTTCGGGAAGTTTAGCGGTGTCGTTCCAAAGTGCCTTAGCCGAGATCCTGATGCCGGGAGCCGTGATACCTGCAGCAAATTCGCCTTTATCGGTCACAAGATCGTAAGTGGTTGCGGTTCCGAAATCGATCACCAGCACGGGACCGCCGTATTTTTCAAATGCGCCTACCGCATCGACTATTCTGTCCGCACCGATCTCCCTGGGATTTTCGGTCACGATCTTGATACCCGTCTTGGTGCCGGGGCCCACTACCATGGGTTTTGTCTCAAGATATCTCGAGACCGCTCCGGTAAGAGCGTGCATGAGATTGGGAACAACGCTTGCGATGATAACGCCGTCGATATCGGCGGTCGCCACATCATTGCTTGTCAAAAGCGATGTTATCATTATGCCGTATTCATCGGATGTTCTTGATACGTTAGACATCATACGGAATGTTGTCACAAGTTTCTTTTTATTGAAAACACCGAATGTGATATTGGTGTTTCCCACATCGATCACTAAGATCATGTCTGCCTCTTTTCGGTACGGACTTTGCCGTACGCTTATTTATTCTTCTTCGTTAAGAAGTTTGGAGATATCTTCTTTTAAAACAAATGCCCTGTAATAAAGGTTTAAAGATTCCAAAAGTTCCTGCCTGGTGGCACGCACCTTGCTGACCAGAAGCCCTGCCGCTATATCGTCGTAAAGATAATCTTCCTCGGCA
>CACYCC010000083.1 GCA_902772805.1 uncultured Lachnospiraceae bacterium
GTAATGAAGCATAAGATAAATAATATGATCTTTCCGCCTATCGAGCGAATAAAGCGTTTCATTTTCTTTTGTCTCCTTCAATTTTATACCCCTGGCCGAACACAACCTTGATGTAGCGGGGTTCTGCGGGATTTATCTCCAACTTTTCCCTTAGATGTCTTATATGGACCGCTACGGTATTATCGGTCCCGAACGGCTTTTCTTTCCAGACAGCGCTGTATATCTCTTTGGGAGAAAAAACGCGATCGGGATTGGAAAGTAAAAGCTTTAAAATGTCATACTCCTTGGGAGTAAGCGAAACCGCTTCGCCGTCCAAAAAGACTTCTTTGGATCTGTCGTTTAATTCAAGCCCCCCGGTCGTCATTACCTCGGGGGCAGCAGTGCCGCCGCCGAGCTTTAAAAATCTTCTTAACTGGGAACGCACGCGTGCGGTAACTTCGAGCGGATTGAAGGGCTTGGTGATATAATCGTCGGCGCCGACGTTTAACCCGAGTATCTTATCCGCATCTTCACTTTTTGCCGTGATCACGATGATAGGAACGTTGCTGATCTCACGGATCTTAGCCATGGCTGTCATTCCGTCCATCACAGGCATCATGATGTCTAATAGTACAAGCTGAATATCGTTTGAAGCGATGACGTCAAGGGCTTCCTGTCCGTTATATGCTTCAAAAAGCGTATAATCCGGATCGGACAGATAGATCTTAAGGGCGTTCACGATATCTTTTTCATCATCACATATCAATATGTTAGGCATGTTTTCTCCTCCCAATGTATTTTCATTATAAGACGAAGCGGATTTAAGATGGAATATGTAAAGGGATTAAGATTTGATGAAGATGTAAAAAGAAAACAGACATACTTTAGGACATATTTGAAAAGTATCGGGGTGTGTTATAATCAATACTGTAAGAACGTGAAACACAAATGTGCAATTCATTTTATGTGTCGGCGGACGGTCTGCATTGCATGCGGATCAAAAGAGGATACATGCAGTGAACGCAGAACGGAGATTGATATGCGGCTTAAGAAAGGACTTGGGATCATGTGTTTTTCGGCTTTGATGCTAGCTTTATCATCATTATTCGGATGCGGAAACGATAATATCGATAAACCCTCAAGACCGGGCAAGAATAAGGATGTAAGCATCGATCAGATTATATCCGGCGAACCCGTAGAAGGCGGAACCGTTATCAATAATGACAAAAATGCGCCCAAGGAGATCAAATCCAAGGAGATCACGGGATATTACTTTAATTTCGGTCTTTCGGGTGAATGGTCCAAAGGCCGTGAAAATGCTTTTTATACATTTGAGATAAAAGAAAACGGATCGGGCGTTTTGACCGTATACGAACAAACGACAGGTATAAGCGCTCCCGCCGATGATGAGATACTTAAGTCGCTTCAGGATATAATCGATAAATACGAGCTGGTCAAGATAAACGGAAGATATCACTTAACAGCAGGTCTTCCTCCGGAGTTTGCGGCAAGTAATCTTAATGTAGACTATGCATCGGGTGAAAATCTTTCGATCACCGATAACAACAATCCCAACGGCGAAGCCGAACAAGAAACATATCTTGCTTTTTCAAAATGGTTTTCGAAGAACGGCATAAACGATCTGCTTATACCCGGACCCGAAGGAGAGGTCACATACATAAATCTTGAGCTGTATGACAGAGAAAAAGATGAGGTGAGATTTTACTCTGTAGTGACCGGTGATGAACCTGTCTTTTCAAGATACCTTAACGGCATAGATAAAGATATTGAGATCCCGGAAGATTTTTATAAAAACGTTACCGAGATAGTGGGTAAATACGATCTTTTACGTTATGATATCTATTCAAGTCTATACGGATACGAACAAACACCCGAAGACAAGAGTAACCCGTTTGGCACGGATATACAGTTGCTGATAGAATTCGAAAACGGGCACAAAGTAGATCTCAGATCGAGTGCCGACAGTGTCAAGGAAGACGTTTCACCGCTGATCGAAGAACTTATTACCTATTATAACGGGTTATTTGAATAAAATAAGGTTGTATAGCGGAAAGGGATATTATATACTAGCCGTAGTTACTTACTGCTAACCGAAAGGAAAAAGACATGAAACAAAAATTTGATGTTGCCGGAATGGGCTGTGCTATGTGTGTTGCAGCGGTTGAAAAAGCCGTTAAGGCCTTAGACGGTATCAATGAAGTTAATGTAAGTCTCATCGAGAATTCGATGATCGTTGATTATGATGAAGGAAAGGTATCCGCGGATTTAATTACAGAGGCCGTTGACAAAGCCGGATACAAGGCTTCATTACCCGCAGAAAAGGCCGAAGAACCTCAAAAAAAAAAGAAAAGACTGTTTTTTTAAGTAGATTCCTTCCGTCTCTTATCTTATTAATACCTCTTGTTTATTTAAATTTGGCCGAGATGCTGTCATTACCTGCTCCGGTCGATCTTTCATGCTATATCCAGTTTGTTCTCGCGGCAGCAATACTTTATATCAACCGCATTTTCTTTAAGAAGGGAGTAATGGGTATCATAAACCGGGCACCCGGTATGGATACCCTTATTTCAATTGGCGCGGCAGCAGCATTTCTGTACAGTACCAGCCTTATCATCAAAAACATTATCACCACAAAACAATTTCTTTTTGAAAAAATACTCAGTATGAATAACTCCGGTTCCATGGGACATACTATGTATTTCTTTGAATCCGCCGGCATGATCTTTACGCTCATCACGCTCGGAAAAATGCTTGAAGCAAATTCCAAAGCCCATACAATGGACGCCATAAACGCACTTTCAAAGTTAAGTCTCGGGAAAGTGACCGTGTTAAGAGACGGTGAAGAAAGAACTATCCTTTCCGAAGCGGTAAGAGTCGGAGACCTTGTATATATAAGGGAAGGCGACAAGATACCGGCGGACGGAACGGTGACCGAGGGATTCGGTGCCGTCAACAAAGCAGCTCTTACCGGTGAAAGCGTGCCCGAGGAAGTGACAGGGTCCGATAAAGTAATGGCCGGCAGTATCTGTGTGAGCGGATTTTTCAAATTTACCGTTGATAAAGCGGGCGAAGACACTACTCTTTCATCGATAATACGGCTTGTAAAAGAAGCCGCGGTGAAAAAGGCTCCCGTACAGCTGTTAGCTGACAGGATAGCGGGATTTTTTGTACCGATCGTGTCGGGAATAAGTCTTATCACATTTATAGTATGGCTTTGCATGGGTTATCCGATGTCCGATGCCATCAATTTTGCCATCAGTGTACTGGTCATTTCATGTCCGTGTGCGCTTGGACTTGCCACACCCGCCGCAGTTATGGCGGCTACCGGAAATGCGGCAGGCAACAACGTACTTATAAGATCTTCCGAATGCCTTGAAACGGCAAATCTTATCGATACGGTAGTGATAGATAAAACCGGAACTCTTACCACGGGGATCATTTCGGTTACGGATGCAGATGCCTGTGACGGAACGGATATCAATGAAGCGATGCTTAAAACGCTTTCTCTGGAAGCGGGTTCATCGCACCCTTATGCAGAGGCCGTCAGATCCTATGCTCTTGAAAAATTCGGCATCTCAAAAGCCGATAAAACAGCCGATGATATCGAAACGATACCCGGAAGAGGTATAAAGGGCATAATAGACGGCGCGGAATATATAATAGGAAATCAGAAATTTCTTGAGGAGAAAAAGATTGAAATACCGGCAGACCGTCTTGAAGCTGCCGAGGCGATGATGCATGAAGGAAAGACCGTTCTTTTTATGGGCAGTTCCAAATGTGAGCTCATACTCGGACTTAAGGATACGGTCAAGCCCGATTCGCTTAATGCTATAGAGCATTTTAAAAAGATCGGCATCACTCCCATTCTTGCCACGGGTGACAGTGATGTTACCGCTAAAGTGATGGCCGAAGAACTGGGTATCAGCGAATACTACGGCGGTATACTTCCCGCAGATAAGCACGATATAATAGACAAACTTCAAAGTGAAGGCAGGAAAGTCGCCATGATAGGCGACGGTATCAACGATGCCCCGGCACTTGTAAAAGCCGACCTTGGTATAGCGATCGGAAGAGGAAGTGATATTGCCATAGACTCTGCAGATGTTATACTTATGAAGGATTCATTAAGTGATGCCGCATATGTCATCGAACTTGGCAAAAGAACGCTTAAAGTCATCAAAGAGAATCTTTTCTGGGCGTTTTTCTATAATGTTATCGGTATTCCGATAGCGGCGGGTGCGCTTTTTATCCCGTTCGGAGTCAAGTTAAGTCCGGCAATAGCGGCAGCCTGCATGAGTTTAAGTTCACTTTTTGTGGTAACAAATGCGTTGAGATTAAGAAAGCGCAGTTTATGACACGCGCGTCACAGAGTTTTTCAACTTTTTTGAAAAAAATATAAAAAAAGTATTGACCTTCCACCATATGGAAGGTCTATATTCACGTCATCAGGTGGCCAACCGATAACACATATGAGGTTTAAATATCGATGAAGATCAATCAGGTTGAAGAACTTGTGGGTATCACCAAAAAGAATATCCGGTTTTATGAAGAGCAGGGATTGCTTAATCCCGAACGAGATCCCGAAAACGGATATCGTGAATACTCGCTTAAAGATGTTGAAAGCCTCTCCAAGATCAAATTACTGAGAAAACTTGATATTTCGATAGAAGAGATCAGGAGACTTGAATCGGGACAAATTTCTTTTAAAGAATGTCTTGAAAATCAGGCGGAGAAACTTAAAAAACATCAGGCCGATACGGGGCTTATAATTGAATTATGTAACAAAATGGCCGGTGAAGTCGGCAGTTACGATCTGATAGATGCTTCAAGATACCTCGATGAACTCAAACAGCTTGAAAAAGGAGGTGTCGTATTAATGGATATTTCTAAAGAAGATGTTAGGAAAAAGTCCATGACGGGAGCGATCATGGCGGCAGTTTTTTTCATACTGCTGATGGCAGTACTTATTACGATATTTACGATCGCTGCGTTAAGCGATCCGATTCCCGTTCCTGTATTCGTTTTGTTTATGTTATTTCCGATTGTGGCAATAGTGCTCACAACGGCAGCACTCTTACAAAGAATAGGTGAGATAAAGAAAGGAGAAGCGTATGAAGCTCGTAAGTATTGAAACCATTCCCGGACAGAATTTTGAAGTACTCGGTATCGTAAAGGGAACAATAGTTAATTCCAAGAATATAGGAAAAGACATCATGTCGGGTCTTAAGACCATCGTCGGTGGAGAGATCACTTCCTATACCGAAATGTTAAATGAAGCACGCCAGATCGCCACAAAGAGAATGGTGGATGAAGCCGAAGCAATGGGTGCCGACGCCATAGTGGGTGTAAGATACGGATCATCCGCAGTAATGCAGGGTGCAGCAGAGATCATTGCATTCGGAACCGCAGTTAAATTCATTTGATGCAAGGATTGGAGAGAATATGGATTTTTCAAAATATACAGTACCCGGATCGACCGTTACCGCAATAACTGTTTCCATGATGATCAGTATCCTGCTTCCCATAGCACTTATGATCATATGGAGAGTTAAGAGCAAGGCCAAGATCGCGACATTTTTTATAGGTGCGGCAACATTTGTTGTTTTTGCCATGATACTTGAATCGATCCAGCATAACATCGTAGTTAAGATCATGGGTCAGGAAGCTTTCACAAAACTTCCGTTTTATGCGATCTACGGAGGACTCGCGGCCGGTATATACGAAGAAGTCGGCCGTTTTATAGTAATGAAGCTCTTTATGAAAAAGAATCTTTTCAAAAAAGAAGCCATCATGTTCGGAATAGGGCATGGCGGCATAGAGAGTATTCTTATTGTAGGATTTACATATATTTCAAACCTGATGATAGCGTTTTTGTTAACTGCAGGGCAGGGAAATCTGCTGATAAGAGGCATGAATTCGGATATGCAGATGCAGCTTATAACGCAGCTCTCACCTCTCTGGAACGGACCGGAAAGCACTTTCTGGCTGGCGGGACCTGAAAGGATCATGGCGATATCATTCCACATCTGCATGTCATATTTTGTATACAGAGCAGTTAAGGATAAAAAGATCTCCATCCTGTTTCTTGCGATCTTTTTACATGCGGCAATGGACGGTGTGATGTTAGTGATACAAAGGCTTCTTAAAAATCAGTTTATAACGGAAGCATTCATTGCATTGTTTACCGTTGTTATAGTGGTGATCACCGTTAAGTGGTACCGCTCGGAAAAGAATGATGAGTCCCTCGCTGTTTCCGAAGCTGCCACATATTCACCCGGTGTTCAGCAGTGATCTGAGATGTTTTGAGGCACTTCCCGTTTGGGAAGTGCCTTTTTTGTCATCCGGGGGATGCGCACGAGCGCGGTTGCGGGTTTTTTGGTTAAGTGTTAAAGTGATTTTATGAAAAAAACGGCGACAGTACTTGCTAAAATTTCATATGTGATAACGGGACTGATCGTTTTGTTTCTTGCCATAGAATCAGCAAGGACTACTTTTGTGATAAATGTCGGTGACCTTACCGATTCCGCCGTAAGAGAAGGAAAAGACAATATCCTTGTAAACATCATATTTGCCGTTATCGGCATTCTCGTATTTTACTGTATTTCCCGTTTTCTTTTTACAGGATCCGACAAAGAAAAAGACACAAAAAGACTCTTTATTGTATCCGCCTGTATCTCGGCATTGGTTTTCGTTGCATTGATCTTTTGCGTCGTAAAGACATTCATACCACCGTACTGGGATCAGATGCAGGTATATCTTGATGCCAAAAACTTTAACGCCGGCGATTATTCCGATATGGAATATGTATATCTAAAGATGTATCCCCAGCAGTACGGGCTCATTTTCTTTGAGGGCTTGCTTTTGAGAATTTGCAGTCATTACGGCTTTTTACAGTGCTTAAATGCTTTATTTGTTGCGCTCAGTATTTTCTTATCGGGCAGGCTTGCGTATGAGATAACAGAGGATGCGTGCATTTCCTTTTTCGCTGTTTTGTTAACGGCGGCGGATATCCCTCTTATGTATTATGTTAGTTTCGTATACGGCGATGTCTTTATGGTCTTTGCGCTTATCA
>CACYCC010000084.1 GCA_902772805.1 uncultured Lachnospiraceae bacterium
TCAATCCAGCAGTATTTTTATCATATATCTTAATTTATCGCGTTCTCTTAAGAGATGCAAGAGCCTGTCCCTGCAGTCATATGCGTTTTTAAGGTTTATCTTCTCATCGCGGGCGGGTGCGTAAAGCATACATTCATAATCGGTTATAAACGAAAGATTTTCCTCTCCGACATCCTCACCTATCCTTAAACGGTACTCCGAAAGCGTCTCTCCCGGCGTAAGCGGATCGTTCAGAAGCTTAAGTATCGAAAGACTGTCTTTTGCAAGAGACATAAACTTTCCTTCGCGTGAGAGCTTTTCAAAACGTTTTCTTTGTATAAGCCTTGATATCAGTAAGAAAAGTACAAAGAAAACGATCAGCAGCACAAGCGGTACCAGGATCGCAGTAAGATTTACCTTGTGAAAGCCCTCTTCGGTCTTAACATCCTCCAAAGATGCCTCATCCGCGGGAACCGGCGCGTCATCATCATGATCGAAACTTGTCGGAGGCGGAGCGTTCGGCGGGATCTTGATAAAGGCGCTTCCGTTCATGGGCCATGCGGACGGTCTGTAAAATCCGGGAGTCGGCTCAAACGCGATCCAGCCCTTACCTTCAAAATACACTTCCGGCCACGCATGGGCATTTCCCGATGTTACCGTAAAGTTTCCCTTTTTATCCGCTTTTAGTATATAACCCTGGACATATCTCGCGGGCAGCCCCTCCGCGCGGGCAAGCAGCACAAAAGCCGTTGCATAATATGCGCAATAACCGCTCTTTGACTCAGTAAGGAAATGATCAAGATAACCCGCCGCATCCGTAACATCACCCGGTATCTCCCCCGGTGACAGCGAATACTCCATCGAACCGAGCGCACTTTCAAGACGCTTCATCTTTTCATATTCGCCCGATGCTCCGTCGTAGAGCTCTTCGGTTATCGCAACCACTTCCGGCGAAAGAACGATATCCTCGGAATATGCCTCTTTTATATGGGCAATGTATTTTTCGTAATCTTCGTAAGCGGGACCGTTGTTATCCTTGTACTTTAAATATCTCCTCGCTTCGTTCCAGTCATATCCGCTTATCTCACAGGGCTCATTCATATACTCGTAAAAGTCGAGATTATCGGTATTTAACTTTAAATAACTTTCGGATACTTCGATATGGTAAGGGCTGTAACCCGAGAAAGTATAGATACCTCCCTTTTCTTTTACGTTGAGCCTTCTGTTTACCCCTTCTTTTCTGATGACCTTCGTGGGTGCAAAGAGATATTTGGATTTAACGCCTTTGTAAGCGATGTTAAGTCTTATCTCCTTGATATAATCCGCAGGCTTACCGTCGCCCGCAAAGATCGCGCCTACGCTTTCGACGGCGTCAAATTCACGTATGGCAATATCCGTATCGTCGGTCACGGTCCATTCGTGTCCGTCAAAAGAATCAAACGCCGCCCCCGCAAAATATACGGATGTGTTCATGTCCTGAAACGTCGTAACATCAAGGACATTCACGATCTTTCCCTCTACTCCCGACAAAAGCTTTCCGTCATCGGAAAACCCCGTAACCGTTTTGGAGCCCCGTCCGAAGCTGTAACTTATCCTGTCGAATGCGGCCGTCATCTGATTCCAGATGTTGATAAACGCTTTCCAGTCATACGGTTTGTCGGGATATTTAAAAAGAAGCGTTACGGCAAGCGTAAGTATTATAAAAGGGGCGATAAAAACGATATGTTTCTTTTCATCGGTATAGCCGTCTCTTTTCCAGTGTATATGTATCTCGTGAGCGGTCATCAGTATGATAAGGCCAAACGCATACATTACGCCGTACCCGATCGACAATATGAATATCTTTAAAAGCGTAAGCACCAACACCGCGACGATCGAAGCGACGGCGATATACCTCAAAAAACTTATCCTTGCAAGCAGCATACCCACCGCATACGATACGACGGATATGGCAAGAACAACCGGTATCCACGAATATTCATTCGTGACCGTAAAACCGTCCGAAGCCTTCCCCGCCAATGCGATACCGATACCCGATATCAGCACGATACCGCCGAGCATGATCCTGCCGCGGGCGGGAAGATGCGTAAACAGTATCAGTACAACCGCCGGCAGGAAAGCTGCCGATATCATCAAAAACCCAGTTTTTTCCATGCCGACAAGACCGCAGTAGTAATACAGTGCGGTAAGCAGTGTCAGTCCGGTATAAATAAAGTCACAGAAAAACGCGATCATTGATCCTCTCTCCTGCCGGGATCTTAAACAGTTTCGTATGCGGATATATATTTACATCCGGGGCGTCTGAGTCGTTCTCACCGGTAACCAGATAGATTATCACATCGGTGCGGTTTTCGTTTAACACCCTTGAAAACTCAAGAACTTCTTCATCGAGTACGGCCGTTACGATGAACATGATCTTCTTGGTCATTACCGGGAAAGTATTACGGAGTCTTTGGTAAAACAGGGCACGGTCTTTTGATGTATCAAAAGAAACCGACGACATGTCCCCGTAAAGATCGTTAAACGAAGGTCCCGAATCCACAGTTTTCTCAACCGGGTCGTTTTTTAAAAAGTATGCGGATACCGGGATGTTCTTTTCGGATAAGAACAAAGATACCGCTATCACTATCTCAAGCATCCTGTTTTCGACGGGAAGGAAGACATTTTCATCTTCACTTATCCTGCGGGGGTCCAATATGATCCCGACGCCTTCTTTTTCCTCACCCGTGAATTTACGGATCATAAGCTTATCAAGGCGCGCTGACTGCTTAAAATTTATCCGTCTTATATCATCGCCGGGAATATAATCGCGTATCTCGACATCGGGAGTCGTAAGATCGGCAAGTGCTTCCCTGTCCGAAAGCGTGTCGATATTTACGCTTCTTAGATCTTCAAGACGGATGATGTTCGGAAGAACGGCAGCTCTCAGTGGTTCACGGTTTTTGTAGGTTATCTTAAAAAGGCACAGATAATCCCGCAACACCACGGAACTGATACCTACATTGTATTCACCTCTGTATCTGCATATGAGCTCTGTCTCTTTGGTGATCTTGGTCTGCGGCAGGAGCTCGTATTCGATGTCGTCGCTTAAGCCTTCTATGGAGGAATGATCGGAATGAAACTTTACGCGCACTCCGGCAAAAGCAAACCAGTCTTCGTTTTGGAGCGTAAAGAAAAACGGAACGACATGGTCCGCCACAAGATCGGAAGATTCAAAACGCTGATATATCTTAAATCTTGCAAGCACGAGCAAAAGATACAGCAGTGAGATGAGCGGTATTAAGGTAATGACGGCAAAGAACCCGTAACTTACGGGTCCGCCGTAGAAACTTATGCCCACGAGTGAAAGTATCCACAACGCAGCCACGATGAGTCTGTTTCTTAACATAGATCAGTCGATGGGTACTTTAACCCTTAACATGAGTGTTTTTATGAGTGAGTCAATATTTTCGTTTTTGATCCTGGCCTGTGAAGTAAGTGCAAGGCGGTGATGAAGCGTATTTACGCATACCGCTTTGACGTCGTCTGGTTTTACGAAATCACGGCCGTCAAGATATGCATGGGACCTCGCCGCACTTGCAAGGAATATCGTGGCACGCGGACTTGCTCCCATTACAAAGTTTTCCTCGGTTCTGGTGAGTGCTGTGATATCCCGGATGTAATCATAGATACTTTCGCTTATATGCACCGCTGCCGCTTCGCGCTTCATGGAAACTATATCTTCGGCCGAACATACGGCTTCGACATCCGAAGCGACTTTGCCTTCGAGCGACATTTTTGTCAGTTCTATCTCCGATTCTTTGTCGGGGTATCCGATCGAGAGTTTCATCATGAACCTGTCAAGCTGTGCCTCGGGAAGCGGATACGTTCCCACGAATTCTATGGGGTTCTGTGTTGCGATGACCATAAAAGGATCGGCGAGCGGATACGTTTTGCCGTCCACCGTTACCCCGCCCTCTGCCATCGCTTCAAGAAGGCTTGACTGCGTCTTGGGAGATGTCCTGTTTATCTCATCGGCCAGCAGGAAATTATGCATAACGGCACCGGGCTTAAATTCGAATTCCCTTGTCTGCATGTTGTAGATCGACATGCCCGTCACATCCTGGGGAAGTGTATCGGGCGTGAACTGTATACGTCCGAAATCCGCACCGACTGACCCCGAAAGTACACGGGCAAGCGTAGTCTTTCCCACACCCGGAACGTCCTCAAGCAGTACATGGCCGCCGGACAAAAGGCAGATCAGGACATTGTCCACAACTTCTTCCTTGCCTATAAAATGTTTGTTGATGTTTTCTTTTAACTTATCAAGCATATCTGTATCTCCCCGTGCCCTCCCGGCATCGACCGCATCCTTTAGGGCCTGTCCGATCACGGTCCTTTATCGGTCATTGACTTGCGGTCCTTAGTCAATTATCTGTCACCGCAGGCAAAAAAGCAATAAATACGCATTAAAATAGCATCATTGATAAGAAGAAAACGCCGTATTGTTGTATATTTCAATCATAGTTTCCCTTATATCCCGCAAAAGAAAGGAAAATGACCGATGCTGGATGCAAAAATACTCAAAAATCTCTATTATGACTACTTCAAGATCGGTGTTGCCTGCGAAAAGATAAATGACCGCTTTAAAAATCATGAGATCGGCAATCCCGACAAAGAAGCGCTTATGAAACGTCATTTCAACAGTATGACATGCGCCAACGAATTAAAGCCCGCATACAACATGGGTTGCAAAAGTCCCGATGCGACCGAGGAATATGTGCCTTTTAAGATAAATCCGGCAGGTCACGCAATGCTTGACTGGGCAAGAGATAACGGTTTAAAGGTAAGGGGCCATGTTATGGTGTGGCACAGCCAGTGTCCCAACGAGGTGTTTGCCAAAGGCTACGAACCCGTCACGATCCCGACCGATCCGGAACTTTTAAAAGAGCGTCCTTTCCTTAAATACATGGAAAAACTCGATCCCGTATGCTTTGTGGACAGGGATACTCTTATAAAGAGAATGCAGAGCTATATAAGATCTTTGCTTGAATATATGTACGAAAACGGTTATGCCGATGTCATCTATGCATGGGATGTCGTCAACGAAGCCATCGAGCCCGCCGACAAGCAGGAAACGGGGTTAAGAAACAGCTACTGGTACAGGATAATCGGCGATGACTTTATGTATTTTGCCTTTAAAGCCGCCCACGATGCGGTCACGGAACTGTCTGTAAAATATGCCGGCAGATATGGTATCGATCCGTTTGACGACAAGGCTCTTAATGCGATACGTCCGCTTCTTTTCTACAATGACTACAACGAGTGGCAAAAAGAAAAGAAATCTTACATAATCGCCGCGCTCAACCGTGAAGGTCACGGTCACGGAAGCATCATAGGCGAAGGTCTCATAGACGGTATCGGCATGCAGGGACATTTAAGCGATAACAACGATGTCGGCGAATATCTTGAAGCGCTTTATGAATATTCAAAACTCGTAAAACATGTGCATATCACCGAACTCGACGTTAAGTGCACCTGTACGAACGTTAATGCCTTCTACTACCAGGCCGTTTTCTACAAAGAACTGTTTGACGGCCTTGTAAAAGCCGTAAGGGACGGCGTCAATCTTTCGTCCGTCACTTTCTGGGGACTTACCGACGACAATTCATGGATCCGCGGCGCCAATCCTCTTCTTTTTAACGGCGATCTCACACCCAAGGCCTCATTTAAGGCAGTCTGCAGTGCGATCACCCATGAAAGCATCGGTGAACCCGAAGAGATCAAACTTGATTTCTCCGACAGAACCTTTGTTTTTACAGGCTCTTCCGACGCACCTTTCGACCTTGCCAAAAACGGATTTATGTTCAAGGGCTTCGGTAATATGGAAGTAAAAGAAAATGCGGGAATATCCGGAAAGCCCGCTTTATATGCGGAAAGATTCAGCGACTGGGGCGGACTTTGCTTTGATGTCAGTGACTTTATGGGACAGACCGTCACCGTAAGGGGTGCGGTAAAGAGCCCTTCAAAAGCGCTTAAGATACATGCGGCCGTTGATGAACCGGGTAAAGACCTTGCCGTTATCGATATGAACGGTGATGCCTGGGTTGAATTCAGCTGTAAAGTAAGGATCCCCTCCGGTTACCACTCACTTTCCCTCTGCATGGCACCCACCGATCACACCGACGGACAGCCCGACAAGATCTTTGTGGACAAACTCTCATTAAGTCTTGTGGGCATCAAAGAAGAATTTGAAGACGACTATAACATCGCATCGGTTCGCGGAATGGGACATCTTCCGATGCTTTCAACAGTGGGACACGATCATCACTGCAGAGATCATGCGCTCCTGGTTTCAAGACAGGAAAAAGACGCCACCGTCAAATTCGACATTACTCCATACATAGGATATAAAGTCGAATTTACGGCATTTGTAAAAACGGATGATGCAAAGATCTTTGCAGGTCTTGATCTGAAAGATCCCCTGCGCCTTGCGGATGTTGACTCCGTGGGAGGTGAATGGAATAAGATCACGTTTGAAACTACCGTTCCCGATGATCTTAAATCCGCGGAAGTCTACATCGAGACAGACGGAAACGCGGATATGCTGATCGATGATATACTGGTTCGCCCCATTTGATGAAAGCGCCGGGCAGTCCTTCCGGCAAAAACAGACCAAATAGATCAAAAGCTGACTTTCACATGATCCGGAAAGTCAGCTTTTTCTTTTTTCATAACAAAACTTTGCCTATATCTGCAGATTAAAAGATTTCGGCAACAATATTATAGATGTATTCGTAAATGTATTCGTAACAGTGCGTGCCCTCTTTCCATGACTCAAACTTAAGCACCTTGTCGGAGCCGTTATTCCAGCCGTCTGCAAGCATAGCCTTTATCTGGGCGCTCAGTGCGGGATAGGCAATGTCTTCGTCGCCCGTAAAAGCAAACACATTGTAGGAAAGTCCGTCAAATCCCTTTTCTTTTAAATATTCCTTCATAAGAGCCGAAGTCTTTTCGGGGAATGTGGCGCCGCCCTTTTCCTCCACTATCCAGCAGTCACCGCTTAAGGGGATATAGTTTTTCACAAGGTCAAGACAGTTTAAGAACATCTCCCATGTCGTCTCACCGCCCATTGAAAAACCGCCGAATGCTCTGTGATCGCGGTCAGCGACGGTGCGGTATCTTGAATCTATAACGGGCATAAGATCGTTTTTAAACTCGTTGTGATAGTGTTTGGTGAGTACTCCCGCCTCTTTGATATCATGAAGTGCGCTCTGCAAATCCGAATAGTAAAAGCTCGGTGTTACCACGATAAGGGGCTTAAGTTCGCCCGATGCGATCATATGATCCAGTATATGGATGAGCTTGCGGCTTTTATCCTGTCCGTACAGAAACTCTTCTTCGTTGCCGCCGCCACCGTGCATGAGATAGAGCACCCTGTAATTATCGGTATTTTCATCATATCCCGCCGGAAGATAAACGAGTGCTCTTTTCTTAACGGGTGCTTTATCCTGACAGTAAACTACCGAATCATAAGTAACTTCTTCGATCCTTCCGCCCCCGTTTATGGCTTCATAGTACTCTGCGGGTACGCGTTTTTTATAATCTTTCATTGCGATATCTCCTTAATAAACAAATCCGATCTTCACCTCTTATGCTTCAAACACAAGCACATTCCATGAAAGCGGCTTTACATGAGCGTTAAAAAGGCCGTCTTCAAAAGTATGCTCTGTATTTTCACCCGGCTTTATAACGTCTTCGTGACCGAAGCTGTTCTGTGCCTCGGGGTCCGTAAGGGCCATTTCGATATGTGATACGGGTTTATAGCCTTCAAATCCCTTGATATCTACGGTTAAGGGATACTCTGAGTCTTCGCTTCTGTTGATCACAAATACGGTAAGGCGGTTGTTCTCCTTATCCCACGCACTTGCGGAATCGATGTAATTTACACCTTCCTTGCCGGTATACTGGGACGTATCTTCGATAGCGTAACCCGGCATATCGTATGTCTCGCTGTCAACCTTGGTCTCAAGCGATGTTCCGCGGGCATACTTTAAAAGATGCATAAATGCGTAGTGAGAACCCGATTTCCATATGTGATCGTGGTCCGATGCCGCAAGTGCACCGAGTCCGCCGGTCATACATCCGATCTTGACTCTGTCAGCATGTCTTAAAAGCGCAAGCTGTATGGAAGTCATCGAGAGTACATGGATCATGTCGCCGCCCGGGAAGCGTCTGTCGGGCATGTTATCGGGGTCGTGAAGTATATATGTTCTCTCGGGATCGAATTTGTAGTGATTTCTTGCCATGTTGTAGCGTCCGTATCCGGGATTGAGCGGCTGGTTGGGCCTTATCATGGCACCGTACTCGTCAAACGAGATCATGACCTTCTTGGGTGAACGATGCTTGGACGCCACATAATCGATCATTGCGACCTCGTTGTTGATGAAGTCCTCGTAATAAAGCGATCCGCCCAGAAGCGCCTTGTAATCTCCGGGAGGTGCACTGTGATAATGGTGTACCGATACGTAGTCGACTACGTCATAGCACTTATCGAGCGCAGCCTCGTCCCATGAAGGGAAGCCTTCCATAAACGGTGCGGACGATCCGCATACCGCTGTCTCGATCGTCTCATCGATCCATTTGATCGCCTTGGAAGTTTCAAGTACTTTGCTGCCGTATCCTGCCGGATTGCTGCTCCAGGAACCGAGCTGCCAGGGACCGTCCATCTCATTTCCGAGATAAAACATCTTTACACCGTACGGATCTTCATGACCGTTCTTTTTGCGAAGATCCGACCAGTATGTGCCGCCTTTATGATTTGTATATTCAACAAGGTCCATAGCATCCTGTATGGTGCCGGTTCCCATATTTATCGTATAAAGAGTCTCCGTTCCGACTTTTTCGGCCCACCTTAAATACTCATCATGTCCTACTTCGTTGGTGTAGTACTGGTGCCATGCGGGATCGAGAGCTACCTTACGCCCGGATATCGGTCCTATGGAATCCTTCCACTGCCATGCCGATACGAAATTTCCGCCGGGTAAACGAACGGCGGGAACGCCGCTTTCTTTCAGCGCATTTATAAAATCCGTCCTGAAACCGTACTCATCGGCTGTAGGGTGTTTGGGATTAAACATCGTGCCGTTTACTATCGTTCCGATAGGCTCAAGAAATGCCGAAAAAAGCCTCGGTGAGATCTCACCTATCGTAAATTCGGGGTGTACTGTGATCTTAGCGTTTTTAGCCATTATGCCGGTGCCTCCTGTTTTCCTGTTGTTATCTTTTTGATCCATTTACCGCTTTTCAGTCTTAAATATGCCCAGCCCGTTTTGATGATCTGGTCGGATTTAAGACATACATAGATCCAGAATGCGGGAAGTTTAAATACAAATCCCGCAAGTATTCCGAGTGGTATCGATACCGCCCACAGGAAAATGTTATCCGCTAACATTAACATCTTGGTATCTCCGCCGCCTCTTAAAACGCCTTTTGTCATGATACTGTTGGTAGCCTGGAATATCATGATAAGACTTATCGCAAACATAAGCTCACCCGCCGTTGCCTTGGCTTCGGGCGTAACTTCTTTGTAAGTCGAAATGATCGGATTCTTGGCAACCGCGATAAAGATCGCCGATAACAGTCCGAGTGCAAGTCCGAGTCCGAAGAACAGGTAACCCTGCTTCATGGTGCGTTCTTTGTCCCCGGTTCCCAGTGTCTGTCCGGTCACTATCGCGCCGCCCTGACTTACGCCCTGTACAAGGACGGTACTTAACTGCTGTGTTACGGCGGTTATCGCATTGGCCGCAACAAATGTCTGACCGAGATGTCCTATTACCATCGCCACGGCATTGTTACCGAATGCCAGTATTCCGTCGCTTATGAGTACCGGAATACAGATACGTATGTATTCGCCGATGAGCGATCCGGTCTTCATAAACATATGCTTAACCTTGAAGCCGATCTCTTTATCCCTTAAGAAGAGGTATCCCAGTATCATAACGGCCTCAAAGATTCTTGCGATCAGTGTTCCGAGTGCCGCACCCGCCTCTTCCATGCGGGGAGCTCCGAATTTACCGAATATGAACACATAGTTGGCCGATAAGTTTACAAAGAAAGCGCCGATCGAAACCAATAAGGGGAGCTTGACCTGACGCACGCTCCTTAGTGCTATCGTTGACGTTAACGACACACCCGTAAAGAAATAGGAAACTACCGACCACCTGAAATAAACAGCGCCGTGTTTTACTATCTCGGGCTCGTTGTTGTACATCTTCATGAGGGTTTCCGGCATCACCGCTGTCACGATCGCAAATACGGTCGCAAGTAAAAGAGCAAGCCTCAGCATAAGACACACCGTCTGTTTAAGAGCCCTGTCAGCTTTGTCGGGTTCATCGCCGCCCAATTTCATGCCGTAATATCTTGAAACCAGTACAGAAGCCCCCATTCCGAGGCCCATGCAGAAGATGTGATAGATACCTACAAACGTGTTGGCCAAAGATACTGCCGAAAAAGCGGTCTCGCTGACATTACCGAGCATTATGTTGTCGAGCATGTTGACGCCGATCGTAATAAGGCTCTGCGCCGCTATCGGAAGTGACAGTGTAACCACATTTCTGTAAAAATGCGGATCTTTATCAAATAACTTATATCTCATAACAATTCCTTTCGCGCTTATTATGGTATCATAACCCCGTTTATCGCGACATATTCAATGTTGCTTTAATATGTGTCAAATATTGCGATGCCCCTTCGCATTTTATAATGACCTTCCCTTAGGTACATATTCACCGGCCTGATCCCATACTATAATCCGTTACAGTGATGATTGTTAAAAAAATCACAGAACGGAGGTTTTACTTATGAAAAAGAAAATTCTGATCACAACATTTGCACTTATCACCGCCCTGGCACTTGGCGCCGGCGGTGATACGAATACGGCATCCGCATCCACGGATGATAAAACGGTATCCGTAGCCGAAAAGACCGATCCGGAAAAGACCGATTCCGCTTCCGAGACATCTGTTGTCGAGCCCGAACCCGAACCCGAAGCCGCTCCCGCTCCGGCCATCCCCGAAGGTTACGAAGAAGTTGAAGTCGAGAGTGAATACTACGGCGTAAAGGTTTCTTTTGCCGGACTTAACGACGGAAGATTTGTTGAAAGAGAAGACAAAGTAAACCAGGCAAATCTTAAGCTCGGTAAAACCGACATAGATGTCAAATACATATCCGATTCGGAATGGAGAAACAAAGATTACTTAACTTACAGTTTCCAGATCTATCCCGATGACGGTTCAAGACTCGAGCGCGACCTTAAAGACGGCATCGCGATCGAGGACAGTGCATATACCGCATATCTTACCGATGAAATTGAAGAAAACAAATGCAAAGTCGTTTTCATGACCGATGAAAATTCATACATCGACGGAAGAATGAGAGTCGAAGTCGACATGGTCGCTTATAAGGGATTCATGAGTGCCGAAGATTTCAAAGCCGCTGCCGAGACCTTTATCGACACTCTTACGATCGAACTTGTTCCCGACAACCTGCTTAACGATCAGAACGGCGATTTTGCAAGTTATTCAGGCGTTTATACCGTTCCCGCCAAGCTTACGATAGCAGGCAAGGAACTTGACAATGTTTGGACGATCGATGGAAAAAGGGCCCGCGCGATGGTTTCTTTTACCGCCGACGACGGTGACGAGATCGTGATCATGGAAGAAGGCAAAAACGTTCCCAAGTACGTAAGTTCCAGATACGACGACGCGGATCACTACAGACAAGTTCAGTTCGGTGATTGGTACGGAATCTGCGATATGGATACAAGCTACGGCAATATGTGCGCAGAGTACACCATCGTATTTGAAAAAGACGGCGACAACGAGACCAACATGACATTCTCTGTAACAAAGGGTACCAAGAGTGAGTACAGCTCACAGCAGTTAAGAGA
>CACYCC010000085.1 GCA_902772805.1 uncultured Lachnospiraceae bacterium
AGCCTGTTCCTTAGTGCAAAAAACTGAGGCATCGGTTCCGTGCCCGGAGCATACTCCGACAGTATACATCCCTTGGTTTCAAGTTCCTTGTAAAGTGCGCGGGATTCTCTGGGATATACCACATCACAGCCGCCTCCCAAAACGGCGATCGAATATCCTCCCGCCGCGATCGATGAGATCTGGGAAAGCGAATCGATTCCCCGCGCCATCCCGCTTATCAGTGTGATACCCTCCGCCGCGAGCACTTCTCCGACAGCTTCCGCCACCTGTGTTCCGTATGCGGAGCATTCCCTTGTCCCTATGACCGCTACCGACAGTTCGGGATTCGGCACGAAGTTTCCTTTTACAAAAAGGCTCACCGGAGGTCTTTGAATATTCCTGAGTCTTTCGGGGTATTCATCCGACTCCCATGTGATATGCCGTATCCCCGCCTTTTGCATGTATTCGTATCCTCTTTTTACCGTATCCGGTGTTGACTGTGACATTGCTTTTATCTGAGCTTTTGTAAAGACTCCCGTCTTTTCCCAGCTTTTTATGCCGGCATCAAATACGTCTTTGGGTGAAGCATAGAAGCTCTGCATACTCATATATGTCTTCATCCCTATCGCATTCAATGACGAAAGCCAGTAAAAATACATTGCCTGCTCATCGAAACCCGTTTCATATGCTTTTTTAAATATTCCCATAACTGTCCTCCTATCGTGCGATATAATCCGGAAATCTGTAGCACGAAGCCATCATAAGATGCCCGGTCTTTATCTTTTCACACCCTTCCGTGTCGGCTATGGTACGTGCAACACGAAGGATCTTATTGTAGGAACGCATGGAAAGCTTAAGCCTTTCATATGTTGAGATCATATAATCCCTTTCGCTTTCACCGAGAGATACATATTTGTCGATCAATGATACGGGGAGAAAAGAATTGAATTTAAAAGACTCGTTTCTGTATCGCATTTCCTGACGTTTTACTGCTTCGGAAACGATACTCTTAAGATCTTCACTGGATGATACAGTGATCCCGTGAAGTTTCAGGGTTGTACGGTCGATCCTCGGCACTTCCACGCAAAGATCTATCCTGTCCAGCAGCGGCCCCGATATGTGCGAGAGATATTTTTCGATCTTCGGTGCATTACAGGTACATCTGTTTCTGTCGGGATAATATCCGCACGGGCACGGGTTCATGGCACCCACAAGCATGAAACGCGCCGGATACGTATAATTTCCGTGCGTCCTTGATATCGTGACCGTACCGTCTTCAAGCGGCTGCCTTAACATATCGAGCGTGTCTCTTTTAAATTCCGGCATCTCGTCGAGAAAAAGAATGCCACCGTGACTTAAGCTTACAAGTCCCGGACCGGCTTTCGAACCGCCTCCCACAAGCGACTTGTCGGAAGCCGAATGATGCGGACTTATGAACGGGCGTCTTGTAACAAACGGCATCTTGTCATTTAAAAGTCCCGCTACGGAATATATGGAAGAGATCTCAAGACATGCCTCGTAATCAAGCCCCGGCATTATTCCCGGGATACATTTCGCAATAAGTGATTTACCGCTTCCGGGCGGGCCGGTCATAAGAAGATGATGAAATCCCGCTGCCGCTATCACCGCCGCCTTTTTGGCGTTTTCCTGGCCTATGATGTCCTTAAAGTCAGGGTGATCGCCTGCCTCTTCATTTTCAAACACAACTTCTGGATCCGGCGATCCGTATGCATCATCAATGCCTTTCATCAGCAATCCCATGGCTTCGGAAAGACTTGACACCCCGATAACGGATATCCCTCTTATCATGGAAGCTTCTTTTACATTGTCCATCGGGACAATGATATGCCGAAAACCTCTGTCTCTTGCCATTTTTGCTATGGGGATGGCGCCTTTTATTCTCTTTACCTCACCGTCAAGCGACAGTTCTCCCGTTATCAGCGTCTTTGCGGGATCAAAATCCGGAATATGCCCGAAAACGCCCAGTACTGCTATCGCTATAGGCAGATCGAACGCCGTTCCGCTCTTATGTTCGTCTGCCGGTGACAGGTTGACGGTAATGCGCATGGCGGGCAGATTTATCCCGTTGTTTTTTAAGGAAACGCGCACCCTTTCCCTTGCTTCACGTACCTCACTCCCGAGAAGCCCGATCATGTCAAGTGCGGGAAGTCCCGGTGAAGAATCTATCTCCACCGTTACAAGGTCGCCGAAAATACCCCCGACTCTGCCGGAGAATACTTTGTATACCATATTGTGTCCTCGTCTTCTCTCCCTGAAAAAACGATCGAACGATCAAACGAGCAGGGCATACCAAACTGCCCCGCAAAAAGAAAATATAAGAAAACCGGTTATCAGTTACCGATCCCGTACTTTTTGAGTGCTTCTTCGTCCATGATATAACGGTTATCCATAGTTTTCATGATATCCGCGATATCAAGGTCGTCAAAGAGCCTTCTGTTGGAAAGATCTATTATCTCATTGGTGCTGAATACCAGAACCATAGGTCTTAAAATATCATAAGGATTGACCGAGATCACCAAAGCTTTTTCGCCGCTTGTAAGTTCCACGCTCGTGCCGGGAGCCAGGAAATTTATGGAATCGACAAGCGCTTCGACAGCTTTCTTGTTGTATATCTCGGGATGGTCAAGTAAATATCTGAGTGCCTTGACCTCACTTTGAGGTTCGCCCGCCGCGCTCATTGCGGTCAGTGAATCAAACGTTTCGGCAACTATCATGACACGTGCACCCGTAACAAGTTTGATCTTATCGCTTATCTGACCGGCTTTAAACTCCTGAAGAGTCTTATATGTCTGATAACATGTACGTTTGATATTGGGGTTTGCCGAAAAAACGGATTCGATAAAATCAAAACCGTTTGCCTGACTGGCTTCATAAATACTTTCGAGTTCTTCCTCGGAAGCCGATCTTAAGACACTGTCGGGTATCATAAGCTTGCCTATGTCATGAACAAGGCATGCGGTGATACAGTCGTTGAATTCTTCGACCGGAACATTCATCTTATG
>CACYCC010000086.1 GCA_902772805.1 uncultured Lachnospiraceae bacterium
CTCCCGCTGCTCTTTTGTAGTGTCTTTTATCAAAATCGATCCCATCACTCGACCCTTCCTATCTCGGTATAGATCATCCCGTTTTTGCCCCGTTCGGAGCGCATGAGCGACACATAGCCCGCCCGCACATTTTCAAGGCTGAATTGCGGCCACTCTCTTTCGCAGTCAAAAGAAACCTTCCTGATCAGCGTTATGTGCGCCATAAATTTCTTTTTGTCAAAAGGGATCCCGGCATCCGCCAGCGCCCTTCTTAGCCTCCGCACATAACTTTCAAGCCCAGGATTATCAAAGATCCTTACAAACGCCATATCCCTAAAGAGCTGCAGGTGCTCAAACCGCATGTTTATCGGCTTAAAAGGAACCGAATCCATCACATCCATTATCTCATCCGGATCATCGTAATCCCCGATAAACGCAAGCGTTAAGTGAAGGTTTTCTTTTTTCGTGTAGTTGCCCCCGATCCCGATATTTCTAAGTTTCTCCTGAACACCGGTCAGCTCCTTTACCACATCTTCATCAAAATTAAGTGCAATAAACAATCTCATGCCTTCACTCTTCCCAATTCTCCCCGGTCTTATAATCAATCGAGATCCCCGGCTGCACGTTATAGCAGAACACGCAAAAGCATATCCCTCTTCCGCCGTCTTCGACCGAATAAGCCTCCATCAGCACTCCGTCGGCCAACAGGTTATCCCCTTCAAATACAGGCGTGACCCTGTACAGCACATGATTGTCGTTCTCATCAAGATACCGCGCAACCGTCTCCTCAAACGGAAGCATCCCCTCAACATTCATGTACCGTGTCCCCGTGATGAGATTTTTCTCGTTGGTATTCTCACCGGTAAGGCAGTACGCGATCAGATGACACCTGTTGTAAAGATACGGTGGGCTTGACTGCACGATCCCCGGATACTTTCCCTGCACCCAGCCGGTCGGCTTTATATTCCCCATCTGCCCACGTTCTACCGTAGGCATAAGTTCGCGGCTTACATTCGCAAACGCCACCCCACATCTTCCAAGCCCGTCAAGCTCGCTGTATCTTGCAAAAGAATCCGTACTCAAATCCGATTCTTCAAAGAAGGGCCGGTCATTATTGATGATGGCATATGGCACTCCCGAATAAGCGGGAATGTCAAGCCCCGCCCGGCGCGACCTTTTCGCTTCGTATTTCCTATACCCAAGCGCGCAATAGATCAAAGCGCCAAGGATCATTCCCACAATAACCAGCCGGACTATGATCTTGGCAATCCTTCCATTGTTTTGCGCCCTTTGATTTGTGTCTATATAAGTCATCCGCATTTCCTGTTTCTTTCCGCTTATTATACCGCCACATACATCCATTGTCATTCAAAAGAAAACTCACTTCTCCTATGACCATTCGGCCCCCAACAAACATTTAGGGAACTTTTAAACTGCTGTGGCATCAAAAAAGTTCCCTAAAACCGATTGACATTTAAGGAACTTTTAATTGCGGATATTCTCAATTCCGGCAAAAGCGATATAGCCATAGATCTTTGTATGTACAGTATGAAAACTCAGATCTTTATCGACGGAAACAAAAGAGCAGAAGACCTTTTGATCATCCTTTCCTGTTAAGCCCATACCCTGCGATCCCGCCAACGATACCGCCTGCAATATGCGCTGAATTTGAAATGTTATTCTTGACCATCAGCCCCTCATATACCTGCTGCCCTAAGAAGAACACCGCCACCAGGATAAAAGTGATGGGTATCTCGCCTTCTTTGAAACTTGTAAACGAAGAAAGCAGGATAAAAGCAAATACAACACCGCTCGCCCCGCATATCGCAACCGTCGGAAAGAAAATGTAGTTCCCGATACTCGTAACAACGGCAGTTACCGCCACAACGATCGCAAGCGTCCGGGATGAATACTTTTCCTCAAGCATCGGTCCAAGCAAAAGAACATAACACATATTCCCTACAAGATGCGCCCAGTCCGCATGACCGAAGATATGCGTAAATGCCCTTATCCATGTAAGCGGTGACCATAGCGGCGCACGATACGTCATAAAAAGAAGCTGTCCGATAAAGCC
>CACYCC010000087.1 GCA_902772805.1 uncultured Lachnospiraceae bacterium
AATGTTATGTGTTCGTCATTAAAGGTCAATGATACGACAAGTGTCATAGAAGACGATCTTTTAAATAACGGCGCCGCAAATATGTATACGTTTGCGGGGGCCGATCGATAGACATAAATTTAAGACTTACGGATCATGAGGGGGATGGGAGTTTGAAACGCGAAAAGATCGGAAACATAGTTATATCGGTATTGATCGCAGTCCTGATGTGGCTGTTCCTTTGTGCGGATATGAATGCCGTTTACCCCAACATATATCGTCAGCCCGATGCGGGAACGGTAGTGACGCTTGTTACTTTCCTGCAGCGTATCGGAGCGGCTTTCGGGGATTTTGCGATCCTTAAAGAAGCGGTATTTGCGGCACTTATCGTGATCGTGATAAAGACTTTTGACAGGATGTTTAAGTGTCCGGTTCTCTTTAAAATTCTTGCCGGTGTTCTGAGTGCTTTATATCTCTTTGCAGAAAGCTTCCGCGAACTTAATTCGGCCGATTTCATTATCGGGGACGCGTTTGTGTTTGTATTTTCATTACTTCGCGGGATCGGCCTTTATACGATATTGTGCGGCGTATTTACATTCCTTGTGGGATTTCTCGATTCCAATAAAAAAAAAGACGGCGACAGGTTTAAATGGTCGTTTAAAAAGATCTTTCTGATCATTTTTTTGCTGTGGCTTCCCATTCTGATATCCATTTATCCCGGCGGATATCTTCTTGATACGAGACTGCAGCTTATGCAGTTTTTCGGTTATGCTCCGCTTTCGGATGCACATCCCCCTTTTAATACGTTTGTTGTGGGAATATGCGTTTCTCTCGGCAATAAGATAGGTCATCCCACCGTGGGGCTGTTCCTTGCGGTTCTTATACAGTTTTTCTTTTTACTGTTCGGTGTATCGTATGCGTGTGACCGGATCGTCAAAAGAGTCGGTTCCGAAGCCTTCGGATGGGTATGCGTACTCTTTGCGGGATGTAACACGATGTTTTCTTTTTACGCATCATGTATCGGTAAGGATGCGTCATATTCCGTGAGTCTTCTTGTGATGGCGGTATTGTATCTTGAACTTGTCTTTGACAAGGAAGCGTCATTTAAGAAGTTTATCGTTTCGGGCCTTTTATTCAGCCTGATGGGGATGCTTGCATCGCTTATGCGCCATACGGGAGTATACATTTTGATCGTTGCGGCGCTTCTTGCGATAGCCGTACTTATCAAAAGAGTCGGAAATACGGGGGAAAAGATCGCATTTATCGCCGTAATGTTTTCGGGAGTGGTCGGGTTTTACGGCATAACAAAGATCGTTTATCCCATGATGGGCGTGATCCCGGACAAGAGTTTTTTGATATATGTCAATATGCTGCAGCATACGGCACGGTTTTACGAGCAGTATCCGGGTGAACTGTCACCGGAGGATATTTCTGTTATTTCCGCCGTAACGGATTTTGACAAGTTCCTCGAGCACTACGATCCCGTTACATCGGACGGTATCAAAGCGATAACGGATCTTAACGCTTCGCCCGAAAAGATAGATGCACTCAAAAAAGTATGGATCAAAGAGATCAAGGCACATCCAATGATCGTTCCCGCATCCGTCTTTAACATGTCATACGGATTCTGGGCGCCTGTTGCCGAAAATACGGTAAATGATTTCGGTAACTGGTATTATGAGAGCGAATATCCGGAATTTGATTTTAAGACTCCGAGCATATTCAGTGCATTCAGAAACCTTACGGAATCGCTCGTTTCGCTGTGGACAAGGCTTCCGGGAATAAGGATGTTACATAATCCCGGCATTTATACATGGATGCTGGCATTTGCCTGCTGTTACATGCTTCAAAAGAAAAAATTCGAGTATCTCCCCGCGATGGTACCCGGGGTACTTACGGTTGCGATCTTTTTGGCCGTGCCTTCGTACTACGGACATCCCAGATACTGTTTCCCCGTCGTGTATTCCATGATCGTGTGCTGGGGACTTTGTCTTATAGCGGGCAGGTCCGGAGATACACCGCCTAAGCCGGCGGAATGATCGTTTTTTAGATTGGGTATTTTACCGTGTCATTTTCAAGTGTGCTTTTCTTATTTGCATATCTGCCCGTAATGCTGTTGCTTTATTTCGGCGCATCACGCCTTTTTAATAAAAACGGCACAACGGTTAAAAATGCGGTGCTTCTTGCGGGAAGCATTGCTTTTTATGCGCTCGGACAAAAGGGCGCGGTGATATATCTTGTGCTGTTTGTTGTATTTAATTATTTTGCGGCTCTTTGGGCAGGTTCGGAGATCAAAGGGCGTAAAGCACTTTTCCTACTTACGCTTATTATAGATATTTCGGGACTTTTTCTTTTTAAATATTATGACTTTATAATTTCCGGGGTATTGCATGGAAAGACCGGACTTCCGACAGGCCTGTCGGGTCTTGCACCTCTGGGTATCTCATTTTTTACGTTTCAAGCCGTCTCATATGTTACGGATGTATATCTTAAAAAAGTAAGCCCCGAGAAGAATTTCTTGAATGCAGCTCTTTATATGTCGGCTTTCTGGACGGTTACCGCAGGCCCGATCTTAAGATATGAGACTGTCTTTAAGGAACTACGCGTCAGAAGAGAAGATTTTGACGGTGTCTGTGCGGGTGTTACGAGGTTTATATACGGACTTATCAAAAAGGTTCTGATCGCCGATTCGCTTGCCCTTGTGGCTGACAGGATATTTAAACTCGTTAATTCGGGAGAAGATGTGTCGCTTTTACTGGCATGGATCGGTGCGATCGTTTATACACTTGAGATATATTATGATTTCAGCGGTTATTCCGATATGGCGATAGGTCTCGGAAAGATGTTCGGATTTACGGTATCAGAGAACTTTGACTATCCCTATACCGCGACAACGGTCAGGGAATTCTGGCGTAAGTGGCATATCTCACTAAGCTCATGGTTTAGGGATTACGTATACATTCCTCTCGGAGGAAACCGGAAAGGCGCTTTAAGGACCTGTATTAACCTGTTCATTGTATGGCTGCTCACCGGCATCTGGCACGGTGCGGGATATACATTCATCGTATGGGGACTCATGTATTTTGTCGTTCTTATGTTTGAGCGTATAACCGGATACGGAGAAAAATTTAAACTTCCGAAGGCACTTATGCATATAGGAACGTTGATCGTGGTAAGTGTCGGCTGGGTCATCTTCAGATCGCCCGATATTACATCGGCATACAGGTATCTTCGCAGAATGATCGGGCTTGGTACAAACGGGCTGATATGTGATACCGCAATAAGGTTTTTGCTTAACAATACAGTGCTTTTTGCGATCGCAGTTATATTTACGATGCCTGTCATTAAAAAACTTGAGAGAAAGAAAGGGATACTGCAGATCGCACTTGGCATACTGTTTCTGATCTGTTGTATTTATGTTATAAAGGGCGGATACAGTCCGTTTATATACTTTACGTTTTAGTTGTGACCATCGATCCGTCGGCACGGGTTGGGTGGGGGATTCAGGAAATGAAAAAACTCAGTGTTTTCTTTCTCGCCGTGATCTTTGTACTGTTCGGTATAAATCTGGCGGGTGGCATTAATGATCTTGGCTCAATGTCGCTGTTAAGAGACTTCTCGGTAAATGCCTGGGGAGTCATACAGTTATGCCTTTTTAAGACCGAGGCATACGGCGGAGCGGATTACCGGGATGTTTACAGACTGGGTAACGGCTATACCGTCAATCCCGATACCGATCCCAATATGGACGGATTATATGAAGGCGTAACGGAACTTAAGTCGTTCGGAGAAGAATACGATATTCCCGTACTGTTTGTAAACGGAGCGCTTAAACAGTGCGGCAGTAAGATACCTTTCGGAATAACGGATCACGGCCCCGGAAAGTACGATCTTGCCTGCAGGTTTTACGAACAGGCGGGAGTTGACTGTATAGATACCCTGAAGCTGTTACAGTCCGAGGACCGTGATTATCTTTCTTTTTTCTATAAAAGCGATCATCACTGGAACAATGATGCGGCATATATCTGTACCCGCGAGATCGTCGATCGTATTAAAAGGCAAGGGATAAACATCGGGGATATCAGTACAGATTCTTTTAACAAATACGGATATAATGGGGTTCATCTCGGAAGTTCCGGAAGGTTTGCAGGTAAGATATACGGCGGTATTGATGATTATACGCTCTGGGTTCCTTTTGGAGACACCGATTATTCGCTTTATATTCCGGACACCGGTGAAAAGAAAACGGGCTCATTCAGCGATTGTATCGTGAGTTTTGAAAACCTTGACGACTACAGTTTTGAAAGATATGGTTATTATGCTTATTTCGGAACGGACAGAGACTATACCGAGATCGTTAACGAAAATAATCCCGATATGGCCAATGTCGTGGTTATCAAGGATTCATATGCCGTTCCCGTGGTTGCCATGCTCTCGGCCACATGCCATGAGATCGACATGATAGATTTAAGATATACCGGAGATGATGATATAAAGAGTTATATTATCTCAAAGGAACCGGATATGATCATATACATCTTTGAACCCGGCAATTACGGCGACAGAGAGGCCATGGTAATAAGATGACCTGTTAAGCTGGCAGATGTCGGTAACATAAGCGCTGATCGGAGAAATCAATGAAGGATTTATTCGCTAAATTGAAAGAAGAGAGAAATATAAAGAAGATCATTCTTACGCTTGCAACTATATGTTTGTCCGTATTTGAACTGTACAAGACAAACGGGACTTTTGAAGAAGCAGCGTTTTTTGTAAACTTTATCGGCGTGTCGGTATTTGCCTTTACCGTTTTCAGACTTAAACTCCGCGATTTTTTAAAGATCCCGTATTATGCTTATGCGGTTTTGGGACTTGTCGGAGTAGTTCTTGTATATAAGATTTTTGCTGAGCGTGATGTATTTACTTCGCGCTTTCTGATCGCGGAATTTAACGTCTATCTCTATGGCTTTTTACTGATCAGGCTTATTTATTACATCGTAGAACTGATCAAGGATAAAAAGAAACCGGGATTCAGACCGACGTTCTTGTTTTGGGGCTGGATCGTCATGATGCTTTTATGCGTCTTTTCTGTCAACAACTCTATTTGGCCTCTGTGGTTTCTGATGATCTTTGGCGCTTATTATATTACTCCGGCGACCGAAGAAGAGACAAAAGATATATTTGAGT
>CACYCC010000088.1 GCA_902772805.1 uncultured Lachnospiraceae bacterium
CGCCGTTTAACCCGCCTCCGAAAAAGAACGTGGTAGGTAAGATCACAAATGTAATGGCGATGGCCATGATAACACGAGCCCTTGGGATCTGATCGAATCTGAATGCCAGGAAACTTATAATGGGTGAGATCACGAGCATGATCCCCAAGGTGATGATCTCAACACGGTTTTCTCCTATGATGATATCCGCCAGAAAAACTATAAATACAGCAATCTCGGCTACGGACATCAGCAGCAGGAATACTCTTTCTTCAAAGCTTCTCTCAGACCACGGAAGCTTGTCGATGATCTTTTTGTTATGTTTTTTCATTAAAGATCACCTCCCTCATTGTGCGGTGAAAATTCAAGCACAACAGCGTCATTTCCTGCATTTTCGACCGGCTTTGTATCAAACATCTTTTCGATGGAAGCGCTTACTTTTCTGTATTCTGCAAGCATAAGATTATGAGCATCCGCAGATAATCCTCTTCCGCCTGCCTTGGCTGCTTCTTCCAAAGCCTTGGCCTTATCGGAAAGATCCATGGCTCCTATCAGTTTTGCGGTACTTTTAAGTGCATGAACTACTATCTCGTAATTCTTGTAATCCTTAGCGGAATGATAATCTTCAAGCTGGGACTGCTTGATAAAAGAATCCTTTACAAACTGTTTAAGTAACGAATTGTAGAGTTCCTCATCTTTTTGAGAATACGAAAGACCGACCGAAACGTTTATGCCCGCCGCTTTCAAAGACCTGTACCCGGACAATTCTTCGCCTGGTTCATCCTGTATGAGTTCAAATGTAATGCTTGATTTTGGAAGTACTCTTTTAAGCACTCTCTCAAGTTCTGCGATCTCAACGGGTTTGCTGACAAAACCGTCAAAGCCTTCCGAAAGGAACATTTCCTTGGCAGTACTTACTGCATTGGCTGTTAAAGCCACCACAGGTGTATCCTTACAGATACCTTCTTTGTCTGATCTTATTGTCTTCATGGCTTCAATACCGTCCATTCCGGGCATCATATGATCCATAAAGATAATGTCAAAATGCCTGTTTCTGCATATCTCAACAGATTCATGTCCCGAAAGTACAGTGGTGACTTTCATTCCGTATCCCTTGAATATACCTTTTGCCACGGTCAGGTTCATGGGTTCGTCATCTACCACAAGTGCCTCAACACCGGGACACATCATCTTATATTCGCTTTGTTCTTCATTGATATCCATATTAAGAACCGTGGCGACAGGAAAACAATAAAACGGTTTTTCCATGATGATAGCCTTGGAACCTCTGGGAAGCTTAAATCCGGGATTGGCCACCACGACAACAATAACTTCGTGCGCCAGTTTTTCAAGATATTCGGGATCGGTACCGTACTCTTCTTCTGCCACAAAGAGATGCGTCAGATTTACGGAATCGACAAGTTTTTTAAGATTTTCTATATTGTCGACACGATGCATCTGAACACCAAGACCGTAAACGATATTTTTGACCATACGGTTATAGTATTCACGAACATTGGGATTTGGATATTTATCAAAATGCAGATATGCACCGAGACACAGGCTTTCACGCCTTGCAAGCGACATACAGCCGGCCGGATCGACGATCTTTTGCGGAATGGATACTCTTACGGTTGTTCCTTCCCCGACCTTGGAATTCATGGTCATAAAACCGCCCAGAGAAGCCACAAATCCGTTAACGATCGGAATACCGAGGCCAAGTCCGCCGCCGAGTCTCGACCTTCCCGAATTTACCTGATAGAACTTCTCTGAAATACGTTCAAGTTCATCGGAACTCATGCCTATACCGGTATCGGTAACTTCTATGCGCAGATTTATACCATATGTTTCCTCTATCGAAGTGATTCGGACATAAACACCGCCTTCTATTGTGTATTTAAGACCGTTAAGTATAAGGTGCCATAATATCTTTTTAAGTTTTACGGCATCACCGTTCATGACGCTCGGAATAGCGGGATCCACATCTATCACAAGCTCTATTTCAGGGTTTTTATAAGGTTTTAACTGAACAACAAGATCGTTTAACAAAGAATCGAGCATATAATCCTCGTCATTTTTGACGAGCATCGCCCTGTCTATCTCGGAATAATCCAGTATATCGCTTATTTGTTCGCCTACACGTTTTCCGGCCTGCTGAATAGATATAAGATCGGATGCGATCTCACTTCCGTTATCTTTTTCTATACAGACACCGGAAAGACCTATGACCGCATTAACGGGTGTTCTTATCTCATGTGAAACATTCGCCAGAAAGTCATCGAGTCTTTCGGTCGAATCTTTTAAAAGATCGATCTCGGTCATGGATTCTTCAAGTACCTGCGCCCATTTATCGATGATCGTACGCGAGAAAAATCCGACCATGAATATCATGGCCATATGCATAAGTGTTCTTGAAATCATAAGGGCATCAAACTGAGTTCCCCTTACAAGCATCGATATAACAGCATATCCGAGAGTGATATAGTAGGTGACCTGACAAAGAGTGACCAGATTTCTGACACCCGTCATCGTATAGAGCATTATAAGAGCCGACATTACAACAGCCAGATCGAAGGTCGATGTTTCATGAATGCCGTAAAAGAAAAATGTAAGCATCATCAGAAACGAATATACCCAGAGTCTTGCATTCGGGGTCAGCATCTGTCTGATGTGCATAAGCCAGCATAGGCCGAGTTCAAAAACAATAACAAGCAGTACCCAGGTTTCCCACCCCAGCAACAGCGTTTCACCTATCAGGATCAGCGAAAAGATTGAAAAAGCGGAAAGCAATATCATGTGAGCCGAATCAAATAATTCGCTGTTTTCGATTTTATGTTTGTTCATACCTTCAGATCTCTCTCATGCTGTAATCCTTGTCTTCGTCCATCATGGATAACATGATATCCGCAAGGCGCGGATCAAACTGAGTACCCTTCCCCTTTGTAAGTTCATATCTGATAACGTCCTGCGAAAGAACGTTTCGATAGCTCCTGCGGCTCGACATTGCGTCATATGAATCCGCAACGGCAATAATACGGGCTTCTATCGGAATATCTTCACCGGACAGTTTGTCGGGATAACCTGTACCGTCATATCTTTCGTGATGCCAGCGGGCTCCGTTCGATAACTGCGGTAATTCTGTGATATTTTTAAGTATCTTGGATCCCATAACGGGATGCATTTTGATAAGTTCAAATTCTTCGTCGGTAAGCCTTCCCGGTTTATTAATGACTGCGTCGGGAACGCCTATCTTACCTACATCATGTAAAAGTCCCATCACATAGATATCGTCGAGTTTTTCTTCCGGGAATCCGTATCTTCTGGCTATTTCCTTGGAATATTCGGCCACTCTTCCGGAATGACCGTTTGTATATCTGTCCTTGGCATCTATTGCTTCCGCAAGTGCCCTTACGATGTGAAGTGAAAGTCCTTCTATCTCTTCGGTCTTCTTCTCCACTTCACTCGTAAGATGATTCTGCAACAGAATGAGTTCAAGAATGTGTTTTACACGCAAGACAAGACTTCCCGGTGCAATGGGCTTTCTGATAAAATCGGTCGCACCGAGCTCAAGGCCTCTTGTTTCCGTCTCTTCGTCTTCATCGGCGGTCATAAATACAACGGGTGTCTTGAAATTTCCCTGTTCCTTGAGTTTTGTAAGTGTTTCAAAGCCGTCAAGGCCGGGCATCTTGACATCCATAAGTATAAGATCCGGCGTATTGTCTTTCATATATTCAAGGAAAGCATCGCCGGATTGCAGCGCCGTCACATGAATGTTGTTTTTGCTTAAGATATTGCCAACCAGAGTCAGATTTGCCATATCATCATCAACGACAACAACTCTGTCCGGTTCTTTTTCTTTTTGAGTGAATGTATCGCGATAGCCCGTGTTTATGCTTTCGGACTCAACACTTAATTCAACCTTGTCCGCAAGATTTCCTTTTTCAAGCGCTGCATTGATCCTTTCGGTAACACGATCGATATTGAACTGATTGATCTCGGGGAGTAACAGGAAAAAGTGTGTTTCCCCTATCTGCATCATGATATCGCTGTTTCTTAACGTATTCTGCAAAAGTTCACGTACTTTATCAAGGATAACCGTTTTTTCGGCAGCAGAAATATTCTCATCCTTAAGCGTTGCGGTAATAAGAAGTTTATATGCGGTACCCGAATAACGATCCATATATCGGATCATGTATCTGTAGATGTTTCCGAACGCTTCGCGTCCCATCCACATCGCATTTTGGGGTGCATCACGTTCTTCAAGTATGTGAGTAAGCGTTTTTATATCCATACCCACATAGTTTTTGTCTTCCGAACCGTGTCTGCTCTCATTATAAAGAACGCACCCGTGCTTGCCGTCATTTTTAACTATATAAAGCATTCTGTCGGCTATGCGGAACAGTTCTTTAAAATCTCTTCCTTCCTGGGGCACCATTACGGCTCCGAGAGAAGCCCCTATGGGAATGCTCATATCTTCTCCCATGATATTCTTGGCTTCTTTGATCATTGCGGCATTGATGGCGGTCGTATAGGCTTTAATGGCATCTTCGTCTTTAAAACCTTCACTGAATATCATAAACTCGTCTCCGCCTATACGTCCGAATACACCGTCATAAGGAAGACATTCACGCATGATGCGGGCAAATGCCGTAAGAACATGGTCTCCCGTATCATGTCCGTATATATCGTTTACGGGCTTAAATGAATCAAGATCGATGATACAAAGACATCCCGAAGAAGTATTGCATATTTCTTCGATCCGCTCGCTTGCGGCCGCCTTGTTAAGAAAGCCGGTAAGCCTGTCCAGGGTTGCCTGCTTTTCGTATTTATGCATCTGACCGTGAGTGTTTAAAATATTATCCACTCTCTTGATCAGGATATCGGGATTAAAGGGTTTTCTGATGTAATCGGATACACCGAGTTCGAAGCCTTTGCTTTCCGTTGCGGAATCGTCTGCGGCTGTTAAGAATATTACGGGAACTGCGGGAAAATTGCTCTTATGTTCAAATGCACGATATTTCTGTAAGGTTTCAAACCCGTCCATGCCGGGCATATTGATATCAAGCAGTATAAGATCGGGTGCGCCGTTTTTTTGAACGTAATCAAGAAGTGCCTGCCCCGAATTAAGAGCAGTCACCCGCTTGTTGTTACGGCTTAATATTTCGCCCGCGATCTTTAAATTTGTTATGTCATCATCTACGACTATTATCCAGTCAGCCATCTGTTTCTCCCTTTGTACCTGGGGCTTATCGGTTTTTGCGTCGATCGAGCATAGCATGCATTTCTTTCTTTATCTCATACATCTCATTATCCGCTTCACGTATATAATCCTGAAGTGTAGCCTTGGGACGTGAAGCGGGATCTGAAACAACATATCCGATACTTACCGATATATCATACGGAAGAGTTTTTAATGCGTTCTTTTCTTCCAGGTATTTAAGTATGGAATCCTTGATAGAAGAAGCCCTGTTTTTGTCACAATTGGGGGCGATTATCAGGAATTCGTCTCCGCCGAATCTTATCGCTATCGAATCAGCGGTAACATTGGCATTTATTGCGGCAACAACAGTCCTGATCGCATTGTCGCCGTTAAGATGTCCGAATCGGTCGTTGATCCGCTTCATATAGTTGATGTCAACAAACATTATCATGACATTTGTTTTATCTTTTAAGCTCTCCTCGTAAAGCGGAAGTGCCTTGTTTTCATATCCGAAACGGTTATAAAGTCCCGTCATCTGATCTTTGTCATACAATGCCTTTAACCGCAAGTTTGTACGCATCAACCGTATGGACTGCTGAAGTTTTTCCATATAGGGATAGAGCATGTTTTCTGCGATAAGATACGGAAAATCGGTCAGTACGACATAACCGTAATTGTTTTCAAAATAATGCATGGGTATTATGAAATAAACATGCTGTTTTCCGGGTTCTTTGGCATATGCGGGCACGATAGTGTGCGCATCAACCTTAAGCCCGTCGATTATTTCACCGCCTTTAAGCGATACCAGTTCGAGAATTCCGGCAGAACTGCCCTTTTTCCACATTTCTTCTTCGCTGATCATTACATCCGCAAAGTACTCCTCATTGACACAGATATAAAAACCGTCACCTTCAAACTGATGATTTCTGCGGTAATGATCGCAAAGTGTCTCTTTAAGTGCCTCGTAATTCGGCATATCGGTAAGCCATTGACGCATTATTCGCTCATTCTGCTCAAGCAGATTGGCATCGGTATTTCGCCTGAAAATATGCCGGCAATAAAGGATTCGGCTGGCACGATAATCTTCTTCACCGCTGCATCCGCAACTTTCTCCGCATGCAAATCTTGAAGTCACTTTTTCTCTGGCAGTTTCTTTAACACCGTTTAACTCATCAAAAATGATACTGCAGGCCTTATATCCGATCTCTTTGTAATTCTGCTCAACCGAAGAAAGTGCAGGATAAAACATCTTCCCCTCTCTGCAATTGTCAAATCCGGTAACCAGAATATCTTCGGGAACCAGTACCCCGTGCGTTTCAAGCTGAGTACATGCTGCCATGGCCATAATGTCGTTGGCGCATATTATCGCATCGGGAAGCTCTCTGCCCGATGCAATCATCTCATCTATCACTAAAGCTGTATATCTGTTTGTCCATTTACCGTATCCGATATCATCATCGTTTAATTTAAGGCCATGAGCTTCAAATGACTCTTTCGTAACCTTAAGTCGTGCTATATTGTCTACATGATCGGGGGTACCGCCGATAAAGAACGCGCGTTTAACATCGTGTTCTTCGATCAGATGATCGACGAGATCTCTCATACCTTCATCGTTGCTTACGCATACGGAATGGATACCGTCCATTTCCATACCGATACTGACAACGGGTA
>CACYCC010000089.1 GCA_902772805.1 uncultured Lachnospiraceae bacterium
ATTCACAATTACTTCTTCTTATTAGCTACGGTACGCTTGGGTCCCTTACGGGTACGAGCGTTTGTCTTGGTCTTCTGACCGCGAACAGGAAGTCCCTTACGGTGACGGATACCTCTGTAGCATCCGATTTCCTGAAGTCTCTTGATATTGAGTGCTGTCTCACGACGAAGGTCACCCTCTACCATGTAGTGCTCTTCAATTACTTCACTGATCTTCTTAACTTCTTCGTCTGTAAGGTCTCTGACACGAGTGTCGGGGTTAACCTTAGCTGCGGCTAAGATCTTGTTTGAACTTGTTCTTCCGATTCCGTAGATGTAAGTCAATCCGATCTCAACACGTTTTTCTCTTGGTAAGTCAATACCTGCGATACGAGCCATTTACGTTTTCCTCCATTTCGTTTTGCTCTTATTTGCGCTTTAAGGTGCCAGGCACATTTAGCGCGGCACGTTTTTTCGTGCCCTTACTGATTGATTGGGGATCCATAGATCCCGGCCGGACCGGCATCCGGCTTTTCCGACAAGGTACGAGCTCCCGTCTTATGAGCTCTTGCGGTATCAAAAGTAATATAAATTACGTAGGCTCTCTACGATGATTATATACTTTAAATCCGTAGGTGTTACCGGATTAACCCTGTACCTGCTTGTGCTTGGGGTTCTCACAGATGATCCTGATCTTACCCTTTCTTTTGATAACTTTGCACTTTTCGCAAATCGGTTTAACTGAAGATCTTACTTTCATGGTTTGCCTCCTTTCAGTTCTTCAAGTTTACGCGCTTTTATGCACTTTTCAGGGCATAGTTCACCCTTCAGCGCACAAAAGACCGAGTATCAGTTTAACACGGTCTTTCATTCAATGCAAGCATTTTTTAATTAAATTCAGTAAAAACTGCCGACTGACGAATTATTTGTCTCTCCAGATGATACGGCCTTTTGTAAGATCGTAGGGAGAAAGTTCAAGTGTAACTTTGTCACCGGGAAGAATACGGATAAAATTCTGGCGAAGTTTTCCGCTTATATGCGCAAGAACCTGGTGACCGTTCTCAAGTTCAACCTTGAACATCGTATTGGGAAGTTTTTCAACTACAGTTCCTTCTATTTCTATAACGTCTGATTTGGACATCTAAATCTCCTTATAAAATAATGTCTGTTTATATCTACATCTTAAGTGTCAGTATTTCGGGGTCGCCTTCGGTAATGAGGATCGTGTTCTCATAATGAGCGGAAAGGCTTCCGTCCTGTGTTACAACGGTCCAGTCATCATCAAGCCACACGACTTCCCAGCCGCCCATATTGATCATGGGTTCAATGGCGAGCGTCATTCCGGGCTCCAGTCTGATACCGCGCTTTTTTTGTTTGAAGTTCGGTATCTGAGGATCTTCGTGAAGTCTCGTACCTATTCCGTGGCCGACAAGGTCCTTTACTATTCCGTATCCGAAAGGTGTTACATAATCATCGATGGCTTCGGAAATATCATAAAGATGATTTCCGGGCTTTGCCATTTTGATACCCTCAAAGAAAGCCTGCTTGGTCACATCTATAAGCTTTCTTGCATCGGATGCGATATATCCGACGGGAACGGTCCTGGCCATATCCGAATGATAACCTCTGTATATAAGACCGCCGTCAAGGCTTACGATATCTCCTTCTTTTAACTTGCGATGCTTGTTGGGTATACCGTGAACGACTTCATCGTTGACCGATACACATATCGAAGCGGGATATCCGTTGTAATTAAGGAAATTGGGTATGCAGCCCTTTTCCCTTATGAGTCTCTCGCCTTCGCGGTCGATATCCTTGGTGGTGATACCGGGCTCAACCATTTTTTCAAGTTCTGCAAACACTTCGCTTATCAGCCTGCAGGATTCACGCATAAGAGTTATTTCAGCAGGTGATTTGATCGAAACAGACATGTCCGCCTCCCTTAACCGAGTATAGCTACGATGCTGTCAAATACTTCCTGCATGGACACCGTACCGTCTACTTCTTTTAATACGTTTCTTGACTTGTAAAAATCAATGAGCGGCTGAGTCTGTTCATGATATACCGAAAGTCTTGCCTTAACGGTCTCGGGCTTATCATCATCACGAAGTATCAGTTCGCTTCCGCACTTATCGCAAATGCCCTCTTTTTGAGGAGCGGCATATTCGATGTGATATGTTGCGCCGCAGGTTACGCATGCGCGGCGTCCCGACATACGATTTATGATGTTTTCATCGGGAACATCGACATTGATCGCATAATCAACCTTGTCGCCGAGTTTTGAAAGTGCGTCTTCCAAAACTTCCGCCTGAGGGATCGTACGGGGGAAACCGTCGAGAACGTATCCGTTCTTACAGTCATCCTGCGCTACTCTGTCGAGCAATATCTTAACAGTAAGTTCATCGGGAACCAAAAGTCCCTTATCCATATATTGTTTAGCTTCCATGCCGAGTGCTGTTCCGTTTTTGATGTTTGCACGGAAAATGTCACCTGTCGAAACATGGGGTAAGCCGTATTTTTCACTGATCATTTTGGCCTGTGTGCCTTTACCGGCACCCGGAGCTCCTAACATAATTATCTTCATTTCAAAAACTCCTTACATAACGCAAAATCCTCGGGGCAGGCTTTAGGCCTGCTCCGAGATAATTTGTATTACTGATTTAAAAATCCTTTGTAGTTTCTTACAAGCATCATACTCTCTATCTGAGTGAGCGTTTCAATGATAACGCTTACGATGATTATAAGGCTTGTACCCAGGAAAGTAACCTGAGCCTGGAATACTCCGTAAAAGATATACGGAAGTATACCTACGATCACAAGACCGACAGCGCCGATGAAGATGATCGCGTTCATGATATTTGTAAGATAATCGCTGGTAGGCTTACCCGGTCTGATTCCGGGGATAAAGCCGTTCGATTTCTTTAAGTTTTCCGCAAGCTCGTTGGGATTGAATGTTATCGATGTGTAGAAATATGCAAATATAACTACAAGCACACAATATAAAAGTAATCCGAGCGAATATACGGGATAGTTTTTGTTAACCCAGTACTGTGAATTAAGTACTCTTAATACATAACTCCATGCACCTGTTCCGTTATAACCCGCGAATCTCGAGATGATACCGGGGGTCTGGATGATAGAAGATGCAAAGATTATCGGGATAACACCGGCAGTATTGATACGAACGGGTATGTTGGAAGCTGCCGCTCCGCCGATCTTACCTGCTGCCTGTGAACGTCTTGCGTACTGTACGGGGATCTTACGAAGGCCCGAGTTGAGAAGTACTACAAGCATTATCATAAGTACAAGTATTGCGATAATGATCGCTGCCGCAAGAATGGCTGTAGCGATCCTCTTTCCGAATACGAACTGATTGAAAAGAGTCGACATATCCTGAGGGATCCTTGAAATAATGTTTACAAGAAGGATAATTGAGATACCGTTTCCGATTCCCTTCTCCGTGATCCTCTCACCTATCCACATAACGAATGCACTGCCCGATGTCAAAGCTATTATAACCGTGATGACATTCAATGCATTGTAGGGCTTGATAAGACCCTGGCTGCCAAAAGAAATTGCCATGGCTGCCGATTCGATAAGTGCAAGTGCAACAGTAACATATCGTGTTATGGATGCGATCTTCTTACGTCCCTCTCCGCCTTCTTTCTGCATCTCCTCAAGTGCGGGAATCGCAATCGTAAGGAGCTGCATGATGATCGAAGATGTGATGTAAGGGGTAATGTTAAGCGCCAGTAATGACATACTTAAGAACGAACCACCCGTAAATGCATCCAGGAAGTTGAAGGCATCGCCTGTCTGCTGTGCAAACCAGTTCGCAAAATACGAACCGTCAACACCCGGAACGGGAAGCTGACATCCTATACGGATTATGATGATCATTAAAAGCGTATATAAGAGTTTTTCTCTTACTTCTTTGATCTTTAATGCATCTCTAAGTGTCTTTATCATCAGATCACCTCTGCTGTTCCACCAAGTTTCTCAATCTTCTCTTTAGCGGATTCACTGTAAGCATTTACCTTGACATTGAGTTTTTTGGTAAAATTTCCGTTACCGATGATCTTAACTCCGTCGCAGGTATCTTTAACGATTCCCTTGGATACGAGTGCTGCTGCATCAACGGTATCACCGTCTTCAAAACGCTCTAACATACTTAAGTTGATCGCTACGATCTCTTTATGATTTCTGTTCTTGAAACCTCTCTTGGGAAGACGTCTGTAAAGTGGCATCTGACCACCTTCGAAACCGATTCTGGGTGCTCCTGAACGAGCCTTCTGACCCTTATGACCCTTACCTGCGGTCTTGCCGTTTCCTGAACCGTGTCCGCGTCCTCTTCTGAAGTTATCACTCTGCTTGGAACCCGCTGCGGGCTGTAAGTTTGATAATTCCATTGTTTGACACCTCCTTTTTTTAAGCTTCTTCTACTTTAACTAAGTGTCTTACCTGCTGAATCATCCCTCTTACGGCGTCGTTGTCAGGAAGTTCTACGGTATGATTGAGCTTATGGAGACCTAATGCTTCCACAGTAGCTTTATGCTTCGGGATTGCTCCGATAGTAGATTTAACTAATGTTATTTTTAACTTTTTTGCTGCTTTCTTGGTTGCCATTTTTTAAGTCCTCCTTATGCCATAATCTCATCAACGGACTTACCGCGATTTAAAGCGACCTGTTCGGGAGTCTTAAGGCAACTCAAACCTGCGATCGTTGCAAGAACAACGTTCTGCTTGTTGTTTGAGCCAAGAGACTTGGTCCTGATGTTCTTGATACCTGCAAGTTCACAAACGGTACGAGCGGGACCGCCTGCGATGATACCGGTACCTTCGGGAGACTTCTTCAGTAATACGGAAGAAGAACCGAACTTTCCGATATAATCATGTGAAATACTGTTGTTATTGTCCAATGCGACATTTACAAGATTCTTCATCGCATCTTCTTTTCCCTTACGGATAGCTTCAGGAATTTCAGCAGCTTTTCCGAGGCCGGCGCCTACGTGACCATTATTGTCACCAACAACAACCAAAGCCGTGAAACGCATATTACGTCCGCCCTTAACAACTTTCGTAACACGCTTGATGGAAACTACTTTTTCACTGAACTCCATGTTGGTTGTATCTATCATAGTGCGTTTCATGTATGTTTCTCCTTCCTAAAACTCTAAGCCGGCTTCTCTGGCCGCATCTGCAAGTGCAGCGATCTTGCCCTTGTAAATGAAACCGCCTCTGTCAAATACAACGGTCTTAATACCTTTTGCAAGCGCACGCTCAGCTATAACTTTTCCCAAGTAAGCTGCAGCTTCAGTATCGTTTGTCTTCTTAAGCTCAGCCTTAACATCCTTTTCAACCGTGGATGCCGCAACTAATGTCTTACCAACCGTATCATCGATAATTTGAGTATACATATGGTTGTTGCTTCGAAATACTGCAAGACGGGGTCTTTCAGCAGTACCCGAAAAACGGTTGCGGATTTTCATGTGTTTTTTAACACGGATTTCCTGTTTGGATTCTTTACTAACCATTTTTACACTCTCCTTACCTATTTCTTACCGGTCTTGCCTTCTTTACGTCTGATAACTTCATCAGAATACTTGATACCCTTGCCCTTATAAGGTTCAGGACGTCTCTTGTCTCTGATCTCAGCCGCAAACTGGCCAACCTTTTCTTTATCAATTCCCTTAACGGTTATAACGTTACCGTCAACAACTGTCTCGATACCTTCGGGATCGGTCATCTCAACCGGGTGTGAATAACCAAGGTTAAGAGTTAATGTCTTACCGGACTTCTGAGCCCTGTAACCGACACCGTTTACCTCAAGTTTCTTTTCATAGCCCGAAGAAACACCGATTACCATGTTGTTGATAAGTGTTCTTGTTAAGCCGTGGAGTGATTTCATCTTCTTTAAGTCGTTGGGTCTTCCTACTACAACTTCGGCACCCTCAAGCTTAATGTCCATTTCCTTGGGTAATACTCTTTCAAGAGTACCCTTGGGACCTTTTACAGTCACTTTGTTATTTTCTGCAATATCAACGGTTACACCCGCAGGTATCGCGATTGGCATTTTTCCTATACGTGACATGCCCGTACCTCCTGTATTATTTTAAATCATTGATTACCATATGAAACAAAGAACTTCTCCGCCGACTTTAAGCTCGCGAGCCTTCTTGTCGGTGATAACGCCCTGGTTGGTAGAGATGATAGCTATACCGAGTCCTCCGAGAACCTTGGGGAGATCTTCCTTGTTAGCATATACTCTCAAACCGGGTTTTGATATTCTCTGTAAACCTGAAATGATCTTTTCGTTCTTGTCCGCGCCATACTTTAAGGTGATGCGGATAGTCTTGTAAGAGCCCTCATCAATGAGGTCGTATTTTCTGATATAACCTTCATCCAGCAATATCTGTGCGATAGCAAGTTTCATCTTGGATGAGGGAACATCTACCGTATCATGTTTAGCAGTGTTTGCATTACGAATTCTTGTAAGCATATCTGCAATGGGGTCTGTAACTGCCATTTGATTGTCCTCCTTCCTGTATCTTACCAGCTTGCTTTCTTAACACCGGGAATCTGACCCTTATATGCGAGTTCTCTGAAGCAGACTCTGCAGATGCCGTACTTTCTGAGTACTGCATGAGGACGTCCGCAAATTGAACAACGTGTATAAGCTCTGGTAGAAAACTTGGGCTTTCTCTGCTGTTTAAGCTTCATTGCCATTTTAGCCATGAATTATCTCCTCCTATTTCGCATACGGCATGCCGAATAATCTTAACAATTCGCGTGCCTCTTCATCTGTCTTAGCCGTAGTTACAAAGATAATGTCCATACCGCGGACTTTATCAACCTTATCGTACTCGATTTCAGGGAAAATGATCTGCTCTTTGATACCAAGAGAGTAGTTTCCACGTCCGTCGAATCCGTTGGGGTTTACACCTCTGAAGTCACGAACTCGGGGAAGAGCGAGGTTGATCAAACGATCAGCAAACTCATACATTTTTTCGCCACGAAGAGTTGTCTTGCAGCCGATTGCCTGTCCTTCACGGATCTTGAAGTTTGCGACAGACTTTTTAGCCTTTGTGATGACAGCCTTCTGTCCGGTAATGGTCTCCATATCGCTTACTGCGGATTCCAGTACCTTAGCATTTTCCTTGGCTTCTCCAACACCCATGTTAACCACGATCTTGTCAAGCTTCGGAACTTCCATAATATTTTTATATCCGAACTTGTCAGTCATAGCCTTGACGATCTCGTCGGTATATAAAGTCTTTAATCTGCTCACTTAAAACATCCTCCTTCCTGATTAATCGATCACATCGCCGGTCTTCTTGGCAATACGTACTTTCTTGTCGCCGTCGATCTTGAAGCCGACTCTGGTGGGCTTGCCCTTGAATACGAGCATTACGTTTGATGCATCAAGGGGAGCTTCTTTCTGAATGATTCCACCGTTCTGATTAGCCTGGGAGGGCTTTAAGTGCTTGGTGATCATGTTTACTCCTTCAACAACAACCTTGGAGTTCTTATGATCTACGGAAATAACTTTTCCTTCCTTGCCGTTATCCTTGCCTGCGATAACCTTTACGGTATCACCCTTTTTAATCTTCATCATAGCCATTGTGCTACCTCCTACAGTACTTCGGGAGCTAAGGAAACAATCTTTGAGAACTGCTTCTCTCTTAACTCTCTTGCTACCGGTCCAAAGATACGGGTTCCACGGGGTTCCTTGTCATCCTTGATTATTACAGCAGCATTTTCGTCAAATCTGATATAGGAGCCGTCTTTACGACGAGCGCCCTTAACCGAGCGAACAACAACAGCCTTAACAACG
>CACYCC010000090.1 GCA_902772805.1 uncultured Lachnospiraceae bacterium
AATTCAATGATAGATACGATGGCCATGTCACTTGACATCGATGTCAAGGAAGGCCCGGTAAAGCAGCGCTTTGCGGATTTTGAAGGCGCACTCGAAACACTTGCGGGCTTCGAGACCAGCCGCTTAAGATAGGATAGGAGAGCCATATGCCATACAGCCTTTCCAATAAACTTGTGGTCGGCGTCTCATCCAGAGCGCTTTTCGACCTCACCTACGAAAACGAGATTTTTGAAAAAGAAGGCGTTGACGCTTACTGTAAATATCAGGTTGAGCACGAGAACGAGCTTTTAAAGCCCGGTCCCGGTTTCAATCTGATAAAAGCGCTTCTTAAGATAAATGAGCTTAAGGGCTATGAAGGCAGAGTTGAAGTCATAATAATGTCGCGCAACAGTGCAGACACTTCCTTGAGGGTTTTCCATTCGATCGAAGAGTACGGGCTCAACATCACAAGGGCCGTGCTTGCAAGCGGAGGAAGTCTCGCACCTTATCTCAATGCGTTTAAGACCGATCTTTTTCTTTCCGCATACGAGGATGATGTTCAGTCCGCCATCAATTCGGGGATCGCAGCCGGTATCATTTGTACCGATGCGGGCGCGGTATATGATCCCGAAGAAGACATCAAGCAGATCCGCATAGCTTTTGACGGAGACGCCGTGCTCTTTACCGACGAATCGGAGATGATCTACCAGCGTGAAGGCCTGGAGGCTTTTGATGACAATGAGAAAAAGAACGCGAAAAAGCCGCTCCCTCAGGGTCCTTTCGCCAAGTTCTTAAAGACGATCTCGGACCTTCAGCGCGAATTCGAGCCCGAAAGGGCTCCCATCAGGACGGCGCTTGTTACTGCCCGCAGCGCTCCGGCGCACGAACGCGTCATCCGTACGCTTCGCGCATGGAACGTGCGTATAGATGAAGCTTTTTTCCTTGGAGGAATATCAAAACGCGATGTTCTCGAGGCTTTTGGCGCGCACATTTTCTTTGATGACCAGGCGATCCACACAACCCCCGCCTCGGAAGTAGTGCCCAGCGCACGTGTGCCCTACAGGAATCAGTAATTTGCAATGCAAATTACTGACCGCAATGCAAGGTTCAATGCATTGCGGGGCCGGAGGCATTCCGCAGTTGATTTGGTAGTTCACAAATCAACTGTTGTACAATCTTGCGTATAGTACGTTAAAAAAGAAACCAACCCAGAAAGGACAAAATCATGAAATTATTAAGCATTGCGGTTCCCTGCTACAATTCCGCCGCATACATGGAAAAATGTGTAGAATCCCTGCTCCCGGGAGGGGATGAAGTCGAGATCATCATCGTCGATGACGGTTCGCAAAAGGACGATACTCCCCGTATCGCCGATGAACTTGCGGCAAAACATCCCGGTATAGTAAAGGCGGTTCACCAGGAGAACGGAGGACACGGCGAAGCCGTAAACACAGGCCTTAAGAATGCGACCGGACTTTACTTCAAAGTTGTCGATTCGGATGATAAGTTAGAGCCGAATGCTTATAAAAAGGTGCTTGAAACACTGCGGAGATTTGTTGACGATCCGCTTGATATGCTGATCTCCAACTATGTGTACGACAAGGAAGGTGCTGCTCACAAGCATGTTGTTCACTATCACGGTGCCATTCCCAAGGATAAGGTTTTTTCGTGGGAAGAAGCCGGACACTTTAAAAAGGGCAGCTACATACTGATGCACAGTGTTATCTACAGAACCCAGATGCTTAAGGTATGCGGACTCAAGCTCCCTTCACATACCTTCTATGTTGATAACATCTATGTTTTCGAACCCATGCCTCATGTTAAGCGCATGTATTATCTTGATGTCGATTTTTATCTTTACTACATCGGACGTGACGATCAGTCCGTAAACGAAAAGGTAATGATTGGAAGGATCGATCAGCAGATACGCGTCAACAACATGTTGTTTGATTATTATTCCAAGAATACTCCCGAGATCTCCAAGCAAAAGCATCTGTATAACTACATGTACAATTATCTTGAGATCATCACTACGATCACCTCGATATTGCTGATCATCAAGGGAACACCCGATGCTCTTAAGCTTAAAAAGGAATTTTGGGATTCGTTCAAAGAACGCGATGAGAAACTCTATAAGCGTCTTCGTCACGGACTTCTCGGTGTAGCCATGAACCTTCCCGGCAAAGTCGGCCGCGGCATTTCCAAGGGCGGATACAAGATCGCACAGAAGATATTTAAATTTAACTAAAGGAATCAGCAATTCATGCAATGAATTGCTGACCGCAACAGCATGTTTTACGAAGTAAAACTGCGAGCGCGGGACCGGAGGGATTCCGCCGTTGATTTGGTAGTTTCAAATCAACGGATACAATCGCAATGCAAGGATCGATAAATACCATGACTCTAAAAGAACTCGAAAAAGGCAAATCCGCCGTTATCTCTAAAGTTGGGGGAGAGGGAAGTCTCCGCCAACATTTTCTCGATATGGGAGTTATTCCCGGAGCTGAGATCACGGTGATCAAATACGCTCCGATGGGCGATCCCGTGGAATTGATGATCCACGGCTACGAACTGACGTTACGTCTTGACGATGCCGCCAGGATCGACATAGACGAATCCACGATCCATATACACGATGCATCGGATGAGACCGCATCGTGTAAGTACAAAGAACTCACCAATCACGCCGACCATCCCGGACTCGGTGAAGACGGTAAGTACCACGAAAAGGCTTCCGAAAAGCCGCTTCCCGAAGGGACTATCTTAACGTTTGCCCTTGCAGGCAACCAGAACTGCGGTAAGACCACGCTATTCAATCAGCTGACCGGTTCCAATCAGCATGTCGGCAACTTCCCCGGTGTCACCGTAGATCAGAAGAGCGGTGTCATAAAAGGTCATTCCGACACGCTTGTCACCGACCTTCCCGGAATCTATTCCCTTTCCCCCTATACGAGCGAGGAGATAGTATCGCGAGAATTCATATTGCAGGAAAAACCTACCGGCATCATAAATATCGTCGATGCCACCAATATAGAGAGAAACCTGTATCTCACCATGCAGCTCATGGAACTTGAGATCCCGATGGTGCTCGCACTTAACATGATGGATGAAGTGCGTGGAAACGGCGGTTCCATACGTATAAATGCGATGGAAGAAGCACTCGGCATTCCCGTTGTGCCTATTTCGGCTGCCAAGGGCGAAGGTGTCGGAGAAATTGTCGATCACGCCCTTCACATCGCCAAATATCAGGAAAAGCCCGGTCGCACGGACTTTTGTGACAAGGACGACAACGGCGGTGCGGTACACAGATGTCTTCACGGAATCATGCATCTCATAGAAGATCATGCCATCGCCGCAGGCATTCCGGTGCGCTTTGCCGCGGCCAAACTTGCGGAAGGCGACAAACTTATAGAGGATGCCCTCGGCCTTAACGAAAACGAGAAAGATATGCTGGGCCACATCGTGCTTGAGATGGAAAAAGAACGCGGACTCGACCGCGCGGCAGCGATAGCCGACATGCGCTTTTCTTTTATCCGCAAACTTTGTGACAAAGCCGTCGTAAAGCCGCGCGAATCCAAAGAACGTGTAAGAAGTGCCAAACTTGATAAAGTGCTTACCGGTAAATATACCGCCATTCCGATGTTTGTGATCATCATGCTCA
>CACYCC010000091.1 GCA_902772805.1 uncultured Lachnospiraceae bacterium
AGACCTGATCGCCGGCGGGTCAAGTGTATGCATTTTCCCCGAGGGAACACGTAACAAGGGAACCGAACCGCTTCAGCCGTTCCACGATGGAAGCCTTAAGATCGCCGAAAAAGCAAAATGCCCGATAATCCCGGTTGTTATCAACAATAGTGATGATATATTCGAAGCCCACCTTCCGAAGGTAAAAAAGACAAAAGTCATCATCGAATACTGTAAGCCCATCGAGACCGAGGGTATGTCTCATATCGAGTTTAAAAAGATCAGTCCCGAAATACAGGAATTGATGAGAAACACATACCTTAAAAATGCGGAACACGTCAACCGATAAATCCGATCATAAGTTTTAAACACAAAATGCGCTTTATTGAGTAATTTCTCAAAAAGCGCATTTTTTATCTGCATTTCGGTATTTATTTATGTTCCAGCATTTTCTTGATATACACTCCCGTGAACGATGCGGGATTCTCTGCTACTTTCTCGGGCGTTCCGGTCGCGATCACCGTGCCGCCCGCGTCACCGCCTTCGGGACCCATGTCTATGATATAGTCGGCAGTCTTGATGACATCGAGATTGTGCTCGATAACTATGACGGTATTGCCGCCTTCGGCAAGTTCATGCAGTATATCCACAAGTTTGTGTACATCATCAAAATGAAGTCCCGTAGTGGGCTCATCCATGATATATACGGTTCTTCCGGTACTGCGCCTTGAAAGTTCTGTCGCAAGTTTTACTCTCTGTGCTTCACCGCCCGACAACTGTGTTGAGGGCTGTCCGAGCTTGATGTATCCAAGACCGACATCCTGAAGTGATTTTATCTTGTTATATATCTGAGGCACGTTTTCAAATATCTCTATAGCCTCATCGACAGTCATGTCAAGTACGTCAAAGATCGATTTTCCCTTGAAAAGACACTCAAGAGTTTCCCTGTTGTAACGCTTTCCTCCGCAGACTTCGCAGGGAACGTATACATCGGGCAGGAAGTTCATCTCTATCTTGATGATACCGTCACCCTGACAGGCCTCGCATCGTCCGCCCTTGACGTTAAAAGAAAATCTTCCCTTCTTATATCCGCGTTCTTTTGCCTCCCTTGTATTTGCAAAGAGGTCTCTTATGTTATCGAATACTCCCGTGTATGTCGCGGGATTGGAACGGGGAGTACGGCCTATCGGAGACTGGTCTATATCGATGACCTTGTCGACCTTGTCAAGTCCCTCGATCTTGTCAAACGCCCCGGGAATGGTATGCGCGCGGTTTAATTTCTTGGCAAGATATTTATAGAGTATCTCGTTGGTAAGCGATGATTTTCCCGAACCCGACACGCCTGTCACACAGGTAAGCACTCCCAAAGGGAACTTAACGTCTATGTTTTTAAGGTTGTTTTCCCTTGCTCCCTTAACGGTAAGCCAACCCGTGGGTTTTCTGCGCTTTGAAGGGATCGGGATCGACATTTTGCCCGAAAGGTACTGACCGGTGATGGATTCCTTGACTTTGATGATGTCCTCAACCGTACCCTGAGCCACCAGTTTACCGCCGTTGATACCCGCACCCGGACCGATATCGATTATATGGTCGGCCGCATACATGGTTTCTTCGTCGTGTTCGACCACTATAACGGTATTCCCAAGATCCCTTAAGTGCTTGAGTGTATCCAGGAGTTTCCCGTTATCCCGCTGATGAAGGCCGATACTGGGCTCATCAAGAATATACGTAACGCCCACAAGACCCGAACCTATCTGAGTCGCAAGTCTGATACGCTGTGCCTCTCCGCCCGAAAGCGAAGCGGTGGCCCTTGAAAGCGTAAGATATGAAAGTCCCACATCCTTAAGGAAGGTGACTCTTGCCGTTATCTGCTTAAGTATCTGATCGCCTATCACATGCTGCTGGGGAGTGAGTTCCATGGAACCAAGATATTTTGTAAGTTCCGAAACCGACATGTTGGTGATCTCGTAAATATTGTAATCTCCCACGGTAACTGCCAGAAACTCGGGCTTAAGCCTGCGACCCTTACACTCGTTACAGGGAGTGATGTTCATAAATGACTCGTATTCGGCCTTGGCTGCCTCCGAAAAAGTCTCTCTGTAGCGCATGCGGCAAAGTTCGATTATACCCTCGAACGTAACTTCATAATTGCCGCGTCCGCGCTGGCTCGTGTACTCGATCGAAAACTTTTTGCCTCCGTTTCCGTACCACAAAAGATCTTTGATATGTTCGGGATACTTCTTAAAAGGTGTATCGAGAGAAAATTTATAATCCCTTGCAAGTGCCACCATTATGGCATTTAGCCAGCTCTTGCCGTCTCCTATCGACTTAAATCCGTTTATGACTATAGCGCCTTCGTTAAGTGAAAGCGAATCATCGGGGATGATGAGTTCCTTGGCAAATTCCATTTTGTAACCGAGTCCCGCACAGGCAGGGCACGCGCCAAAGGGATTGTTGAACGAAAAACACCTGGGCTCGATCTCGGGTATGCTGATATCGCAGTCGGGACACGCGAAATTAGTGGAAAAAGAAAGCGGTTCGCCGTCAACCACATCAACGGTCATAAGTCCGTCTGCCAGTTCAAGTGCAGTCTCCGAAGAATCCGTAAGTCTTTTGTCGATATCTTCTTTGATGACAAGTCTGTCAACAACGATATCGATGTTGTGCTTTATGTTCTTGTCAAGTTCGATCTCCTCGCCGAGCTCATAGAGGCTTCCGTCGATTATGGCACGCACAAATCCCGATCTCTGTGCCCTTTCAAGCATTTTCTCGTGACGGCCCTTTTTGCCTCTGACTACAGGTGCAAGTATCTGTATCCTGGTACCCTCGGGAAGTGCCTTGATCCTGTCGACTATCTGATCGATGCTCTGACGCTTTATCTCACGTCCGCACACCGGACAGTGAGCCACTCCGATACGCGCATAAAGAAGACGGAAATAGTCATATATTTCCGTAACGGTACCGACGGTGGATCTGGGATTCCGGTTTGTTGATTTCTGATCGATGGAAATCGCGGGAGAAAGACCTTCGATACGTTCCACATTCGGCTTTTCCATCATACCTAGGAACTGGCGGGCATACGAAGAAAGAGACTCCATATAGCGTCTCTGGCCTTCCGCATAAATAGTATCAAAAGCAAGACTCGATTTACCCGAACCCGATAGACCGGTAAAGACTACCAATTGGTCTCTCGGTATATCAACGGTCAGGTTTTTTAAGTTATGTTCATTGGCTCCCTCAACGTGGATCACCCCGCTTCTTGGGAGCATCTTAACTGTTTCAGACATTAGATTTTTCCAACTTTCCAATTATTTGCAAACAGAACCGGCAAAAGTTGTCAGCCGTTCTTTATATCATACAATTCTTTCTTAAGGTCCATCATACGGTCACGCAGCACAACACACAACTCGAAATTGAGTTCTGCCGCCGCCTTCTTGATCTTTGCATTGAGAGAGGCGATCTCTTTCTCGATCTCTGACTTACTCATGGACTCTGCATCTTTGACATCCTTAAGGATATCCTCTTCGGTACTCTTTGATGATATCCTGATGACATCACGGACAGCCTTTTTGATGGTGGTCGGAGTGATGTTATGCTCTTTGTTATAAGCTTCCTGGATGCTGCGTCGGCGATTGGTCTCATCTATACATTCGCGCATCGAATCGGTGATCACATCCGCATACATCACTACATGGCCTTCCGAGTTACGCGCCGCACGACCGACGGTCTGGATGAGTGACGTGGTGGAACGTAAGAACCCTTCTTTGTCGGCATCGAGTATCGCAACAAGCGAGATCTCGGGAATATCAAGACCTTCACGCAAAAGGTTGATACCTACCAGAACATCAAACATATCCATTCGCATATCTCTGATGATCTCGCTTCTTTCAAGCGTGTCTATATCGGAGTGAAGATATTTGACCCTTATCCCCGCTTCCGCAAGATAATCGGTAAGATTTTCGGCCATACGCTTTGTAAGTGTCGTGACCATGACTTTGAAGCCTTTGGCGGTTTCTTTTCTGATCCTGCCTATCAGATCGTCAATCTGTCCTTCAACCGGGCAGACCTCAATGGGCGGATCCAAAAGTCCCGTGGGACGGATGACCTGCTCGGCTCTTAACAGCTCATGCTCGGCTTCATATTCTCCGGGAGTCGCAGATACACACAGCATCTGATCGAGTCTTGATTCAAATTCCTCAAAGTTAAGCGGTCTGTTATCAAGTGCGGAAGGAAGTCTGAATCCGTATTCAACCAAAGAAGTCTTACGGGCACGGTCACCGTTGTACATTCCGCGCACCTGGGGAAGAGTCATATGCGACTCATCGACTATCAGCAGGAAATCTCCGTCAAAATAATCAAGAAGACAATGCGGCGGCTCGCCCGGCTTAAGACCGGAGAGATGCCTTGAATAGTTTTCGATACCCGAACATATTCCGGTCTCTCTTAGCATCTCGACATCAAAATTTGTACGCTCCGCAATTCTCTGAGCCTCAACAAGTTTATCCTCGGACTTAAAGAATTTAACTCTCTCGTGAAGTTCCTCTTCGATCGTATCGCACGCATGCATGAGAGTATCGGGCTCAACAACGTAATGAGATGCGGGAAACAGCATGACATGCTCAAGGGTACATATAACCTTACCGGTAACCGCATCAAGCTGGGATATCCTGTCTATCTCATCACCGAAAAACTCTATCCTTACATAGTAGTCGGCACTGTGGAACGTTACCGAAGGCGCAACTTCCAGCACATCACCGCGCACCCTGAAAGTATTTCTTGAAAGATCGAGATCGTTACGGCTGTACTGGATATTTACCAGTCCTCTTATCACTTCGTCACGGTCTATCTGCTGTCCGCGCCTTAAAGAAAGACACATCGCCTTGAATTCCTTGGGAGAACCCAGTCCGTAAATACACGAAACGGATGAGATAACTATAACGTCGCGCCTCTCCGAAAGCGATGCAGTGGCAGAAAGTCTTAGTCTGTCGATCTCGTCGTTTATCGACGAATCTTTTTCTATATACGTATCGGTCTGGGCGATATATGCCTCAGGCTGGTAATAATCATAGTAGGATACAAAATACTCAACGGCGTTTTCGGGGAAGAACTCCTTAAATTCACTGTAGAGCTGAGCCGCAAGAGTTTTATTGTGCGCAAGTACAAGGGTAGGCTTATTAAGCTCTGCAATGACATGCGCCATTGTAAAGGTCTTTCCTGAGCCTGTAACACCAAGAAGGGTTTCAACCTGATTACCGGCCTTGAAACCCTCTACAAGTTCTTTTATGGCCTGCGGCTGATCGCCGGTAGGCTTAAAATCCGAGTGCAGTTTAAATTCCATATATGTAAATCCTTAAAAACCGATATCGGCTTACCAAAGATGCCAAAGCCGGGATCACTTCTTCGCATGCAGATCGTTTAGCACTTCGCCCGCAATTATAAGCCCTGCGACCGAGGGAACAAAAGCCGTGGAACCGGGGATAGCTCTTCGTTCGCTACATTTTCTGACTGTTCCGGGAGGGCAGATGCAGTGTTGTCTGCAACTTATGGACATATCTTCCAAAGGACGTATCGGCTTTTCTTTGGAGTATACCACTTTAAGCGAATCGATACCGCGTTTTCTTAGCTCGTGGCGCATTACCTTGGCAAGGGGACATACGGAAGTCTTATAAATATCGGCAACTTCAAACATCGCAGGGTTTAACTTGTTACCCGCTCCCATCGAAGATATGACAGGCACACCCGCTTCTTTTGCTTTTTCCACAATAGCGATCTTGCCCGAAACCGTATCGATCGCATCCACGACATAATCATATTCCTTGAAATCGAATTGATCCTGCGTTTCGGGTAAAAAGAACGTCTTATACGTCCTCACTTCACAATCGGGATTGATGTCGAGTATGCGTTCTTTTGCCACATCGACTTTATACTTTCCGACGGTACTTGAAGTGGCGATTATCTGCCTGTTTATATTTGTAAGACAGACCTTGTCATCGTCTATAAGATCGAGTGCCCCTATGCCGCTCCGGGCAAGTGCTTCGACAACATAGCCTCCGACTCCGCCTATCCCAAAAACGGCAACGCGGGAAGACGCAAGCCTTCCCATCGTTTCCTCACCGTACAATAATTGTGTCCTTGAAAATCGGTTTAACATACTATTTCCATTCCGTTTATCAGATCTTTGATTTTGCTTCCTCCAAAGAATCTATCACACGATCACACCATGAGTCAAACTCGGGATCTTCGATCTGACATTCGGGGTGCGAAAGAATATGGTCGATTGCTATCCTTGCGCCGTGTTCGAACCTTACGGCAGTTGTCATGTCGGGCACCGCACGTTTAAGTTTGCTGTTGTCAAATACCACTGAAACAGCCTTGTCACCCAGAAGACTTCCTTCAAAGTCATATCCGTATTTTGCTCCGACTTCGCTCAAAAATTCGGAAGCGACATA
>CACYCC010000092.1 GCA_902772805.1 uncultured Lachnospiraceae bacterium
AGCGGATCGGTAAAGGCAAGTATCTCGGAAGCTCTTTCAAGTATCCCCGCCGCAAACTTTGAAGCGGTCTCGGGAGCGGAATTAAATATATTCCTGCCTTCCCGGTAAAGGGAAAGCCTTAAATGCATACCCGAACCCGGTGCGTCCTGGATGGGGCACGGCATGAATGTCGCATGAAGGCCGAAGCTTTTGGCAACGCTTCTTACCGAAAACTTAAAGGTCATCACATCGTCGGCCGCCTTGATGCCGCAGTCGCCCCTGAAATCTATCTCATGCTGGCCGGGAGCCTTCTCGTGATGGGAAGCCCTTATGTCAAAACCCATCTCTTCAAGTGTCAGCACCATGTCACGCCTTGCGTTTTCGCCAAGATCCACGGGACCGACATCCATATATCCCGCTTCCTCGTGGGTTATCGTGGTGGCAAGGCCGTCCTCATCGGTATGGAACAGGAAAAATTCACATTCCGTATCGATATAGGAATCGTATCCCTTATCCGTAAGTACCTTTAAATTCCTTGCAAGTATCCCTCTTGAGCAAAGATCGTAGGGTTCACCGTCCGCGGTCATCAGACTGCATATGAGTTTTCCGACTTTTCCGTGTTTCGGTCTCCAAGGGAGTATCACGAAAGTGTCAAGATCGGGCTTTAGATAAAGCGTTTCCTCGCCCGTTCCTTTAAATATCGAATCGCCTTCGATCGAAAATCTTCCGTTCACCACTCTCTCGATCTGTCCCGGAGTGATGGCAACGTTTTTAAGATTGCCGTAAATATCGGCAAACTGAAGTCTGATAAACTCGATATCTTCTTCATCGATAATACTCAGGATGTCTTCCAAGGTCTTCATACTGATAAAACTCCTTTATAAGTTGGTGTATCCCATCAGGGATCTGTCCACCTCTGCGGCCGCTTTTCTGCCTTCCGAGATCGCCCATACCACAAGCGACTGGCCTCTGTGCATGTCTCCCGCTGCAAAAACGTTCTCAACGCTTGTCAAGAATTCGCCGTTTTTGGTGGCTACATTTGTTCTTTCATTACATTCTACACCAAAATCGGATGTGATGTAACTTTCCGAGCCCAAAAATCCTGCGGCTATCAGCACCATATCGGCCTTTAATACTTCTTCGCTTCCCGGGATCTCGCTCATCTTAAAGCGCCCGGTCTTTTCGTCTTTCTCCTGTTTAAGTTTTACGGTCTTAACACCCGTTAAATTGCCGCTCTTATCCTTGATAAATTCCTTGACCGTTGTCTCAAATATCCTCGGATCGTGTCCGAACGCTTTGATGGCATCCTGCTGGCCGTAGTCGGTCTTAAGGATCTTAGGCCACTCAGGCCATGGATTGGAGGGAAGTCTTTCCTCGGACGGTCTTGGCATCATCTCAAGCTGTGTTACCGATGCGGCTCCAAGCCTTACGGCCGTTCCCACACAGTCGTTTCCGGTATCACCGCCGCCTATCACGACAACGTTCTTGTCTTTAAGGCTTTTAAAAGAAAAATCTTTGGCTTCCGTAACTGCTTTTGACGAATAATCTTCGTCCATCAGACGTTTGCTGACTTCTTTGAGGAAATCTACAGCAAAATATATTCCCTTCGCATCACGGCCTTCCGCCTTGATATCTCTCGGATTTGAGGCACCGCAGCAAAGAATGACACGGTCGTATTCTTTTAAGATCTTGCTTGCTTTAATATCTTTACCTACGTTTACTCCGCACTTAAACTCAATACCCGCCTCTTTTAAAAGGTCTATCCTTCTGTCAAGAACTCTCTTATCGAGTTTCATGTTGGGAATACCGTATCTTAAAAGTCCGCCCGGTCTGTCGTTTCTTTCAAACACCGTTACGCTGTGACCGCGCATATTAAGAAGCTGTGCGGCCGCAAGTCCCGAAGGACCGCTTCCTACTATCGCAACGCGCTTACCCGTACGGATTGTCGGTTTGTGTTCTTTTACCAGATCGTGTTCATAGGCGTAATCGATTATGGCACGCTCGTTTTCCCTTGTCGGAACGGGAGTCGTATGAAGTCCGCATGTACATGCCGCTTCACAGAGTGCGGGACAGACTCTTGATGTAAACTCGGGAAAACTGTGAGTTTTCGACAGTCTCTTATAAGCCTCTTTGTAGTTTCCCGCTGCCACAAGCGCGTTTGTCTCGGGCACAAGGTTATTTAAAGGGCACCCCGAAGCCATTCCCGATATCATCACGCCTGCCTGGCAGAAGGGAACACCGCAGTTATTGCATCTTTTGGCGGCTTCCTGCTGAACGGCCTTGTCGGGCCTTTCATGAAATTCCATAAAATCCGGTCTTAATGATGCACTCATACGCCTTCTCCCTTCTTTTTGCCAACGCTTGCATAAAAAGCATCTATCTCGGCATCCTGTCTGGTCTCGCCCTCTTCTTCGAATTTACTGATGAGGCTTAAGAGCTTCTTGTAATTCTCGGGGATGATCTTTTTAAATTTATCAGCATACTCGTCAAAATCCGCAAGTATCGCGGCCGCTTTCTTAGAGCCCGTATACTTAACATGATTTTCAAGCATCTTTTTAAGTTCGTCCTTGTCGGCTTTGTGCTCTAACTTCTCCATAACGACAAGGTCTTTGTTTAAGTTCCTGTAAAGGCAGTTTTCTTCATCGAGCACATACGCTATACCGCCGCTCATACCTGCCGCGAAGTTCTTGCCGGTGGGGCCGAGTATTACCGCTCTTCCGCCCGTCATGTATTCGCATCCGTGTTCGCCGACACCTTCCACAACTGCGACGGCGCCTGAGTTTCTGACACAGAAACGTTCTCCCGCGACACCTGCTATGTAGGCTTCACCCGAAGTTGCGCCGTAGAGTGCCACGTTACCGATGATGATGTTTTCGTGTGCGTCATACGATGCGTTTTCGGGAGTCTTTACAGCCAGTTTACCGCCCGAAAGACCCTTTCCGAAGTAGTCGTTTGAATCGCCCGTAAGTTCTATCGTAAGACCCTTTGGTATAAATGCGCCGAAGCTCTGTCCGCCTGCGCCTCTGCAGCTAAGTACCACAGAATCGTCTTTAAGGCCTTCATGGTTGTTTCTGGTGATCTCGGCACCCAGTAACGTTCCGAAAGTCCTGTCGGTATTGGTAACCCGTACTTCCTTTTTGACCGTTCCCTTGCCCTTTATGACTTTAAGTATGTCTTTGTCGTTAAGTAATGCTTTTTCATCCTTGGTCGCGGAAAGTTTAAAGTCGTAAAGATCTTTATCCGAGCTTACCGTGGCTCCCGTAGGATTGAGTATCCTGGTAAGATCGAGTTTCCTTGCTCTGTCGCTTACGTTTTCTTTTACCCTTAAAAGATCCGTACGGCCCACGAGCTCATCTACCGTTTTAACACCTAGTTTTGCCATATATTCGCGCAGTTCCCTGGCTATGAAATGCATGAAGTTTTCAACATACTCGGGCTTTCCGGTAAAGTTCTTACGAAGCTCCGGATTCTGCGTGGCAATACCCATAGGACATGTATCAAGGTTACATACTCGCATCATCGCACAGCCAAGCGTTACAAGCGGTGCCGTTGCAAATCCGAATTCCTCGGCGCCGAGCATTGCGGCGATCGCAACATCTTTGCCGCTCATGAGTTTACCGTCGGTCTCTATGATGACTCTGTCTCTAAGACCGTTCATGATGAGCGTCTGATGAGCCTCGGAAAGTCCCATTTCCCAGGGGATTCCCGCATTGTGGATGGAACTGATCGGTGCGGCGCCCGTACCGCCGTCGTAACCGGAGATCAGTATTACGCCCGCGCCTGCCTTGGCAACACCTGCGGCTATAGTGCCGACACCTGCCTCGGCCACGAGTTTTACGGATATCCTGGCCTGTTTGTTGGCGTTTTTAAGATCGTATATGAGCTGCGCAAGGTCCTCGATCGAGTAGATGTCGTGATGAGGAGGCGGCGAGATAAGACTTACGCCGGGAGTCGAATGTCTTGTCTTGGCGATCCACGGATATACCTTTCCGGCCGGGAGATGTCCGCCTTCACCGGGTTTTGCTCCCTGTGCCATCTTTATCTGTATTTCCTTGGCGCTTAACAGATACCTTTCGGTAACGCCGAACCTTCCGCTTGCCACCTGCTTGATGGCGGAACTTCTGTCAAGTTCCGTGCCCGCGGATTCAAGTCTTTCGTCACTTTCTCCGCCTTCACCGCTGTTTGACTTGCCGCCCAATCTGTTCATGGCGATCGCAAGAGTCTGATGGGCTTCTTCGGAGATCGAACCGTATGACATGGCGCCGGTTTTAAAGCGCTTTACGATCAGGTCTTCACTCTCAACTTCATCAAGCGAAATGCCCTCTCCCTTATAATCAAACTCAAGAAGGCTTCTTAAATAGCCCGTTTCCTCGGTATCGACCATCGCGGTATACTGCTTGAACTTACCGTAATCGCCTTCCCTTGTCGCACTCTGCAGCATATGTATCGTGCGGGGATTGTATCTGTGGGTCTCTCCGCCCGATCTTAACTTGTGGATACCCGTTGAATTGATCGTAAGGTCGCTTGCAAGGCCGAGCGAATCAAAAGCTTTCGAATGAAGGCTGTCGGTCTGTGCGGCTATATCGTCAAGACCAATACCGCCTATCCTGCTGACGGTACCGGTAAAGTATTTGTCTATAAGGTCTTTGCCTATTCCTATGGCTTCAAAGATCTTGCTGCCCTGATATGACTGGATCGTGGAGATACCCATCTTGGAGGCTATCTTGACTATTCCCGACAGCACTGCCTTGTCGTAATCGTCAACGGCCGCATAATAGTCTTTGTTGAGCATCTCATTGTCGATCAGCATACCGATCGATGCATGCGCAAGGTAGGGATTCACTGCGCTTGCACCGAATCCGAGAAGCGTTGCAAAGTGATGCACGGTCCTCGGCTCACCCGATTCAAGGAT
>CACYCC010000093.1 GCA_902772805.1 uncultured Lachnospiraceae bacterium
GATCTTGATCGAAACTTTGTCCCCACTACATACAAAAATGTATCAGACCGAATGTACAAACACAATATACATTTCGATTAAAAAAATACTTTTTTTCTTTTTCTTTTTGTCTTTATTGATAAGAGCCTAGTGTGACATTTTCCAATAGCATATACTTTCTGCGATGCAGAAATTCATTGGTACAAGGCGTTTGAAGGATGCGATGCGGTGGCATCGCGGACTGAAAACAACGCAGTAACAAGGAATTTCGGCGAGCAAAAAGTGTATAGCTATTTGGAGAATGTTACACTATTGTTTGCGGAATGTAATCCCTCCTGTGTTCGCATCCATGGCATCTATAATGGCCAGTGATTCAAGCTTGTATCCGAGATTCCTGATGATCTGGCCGCCCTGCTGGAAGCCCTTTTCGATGACGATACCGATCCCTTCTATACTCGCTCCGGCCTGATTGGCGATCTGTATAAGTCCCATCATGGCACATCCGTTGGCCAGAAAATCATCGATCAAAAGTATGTGGTCGTCGGCATTTATGAATTTCTTGGACACTATAACGTGATTGACGTTTTTGTGCGTGAAAGATTCGACCTCAGCCGTAAACATCTCTCCGTCGAGGTTGATACTTTTTGTTTTCTTGGCAAAAACGACCTTTGCACCGGGAAAATGAAGTGCCGTGATCGCGGCAATGCCTATACCCGAAGCTTCAATGGTAAGTATCTTATTGATGTTTGTTCCCTCAAAACGTCTTGCGAATTCGGCCCCGATCTCATCAAAGAGTTTAATGTCCATCTGATGATTTAAGAAACTGTCGACTTTTAATACGTTTCCCGGCTTAACTATGCCTTCTTTTGCGATCCTCTGCTCTAAAAAATTCATATCGTCTCCGTTCCCGCCTTTTTGTGGCAAACATTTTATTCTGCACCCGTTACTGTATTGTTTTCGATCAGGAAATCAAATACTTTCTGCTTGATGAGCATGCTTTTGTACTCTTCCCTGCCTTCTTCACCGTAAATGTCTTCGGGGGTAAGTGTGGTGTCTTCGGCTTCTTTTAACACATCATTTACGTATGCATCAAGTTCTTCATCCGTAGCGGTAAAACCTTCTGCGGCCGCAATGGCATCAAATATGAGGTCGTTCTTTAAAAGACTCTCGGCCATCGCATCATATGTCGTACCGTAATAAGTAAGATATGTCGCTACATCGACTCCCATTGCACCGGCCTGTTCGGAATAAGCTTCCGATACTTCGGCCTTTTTGATATCAAGCAGATCTGTAGGCATCTCTTCCCATTCGGTAAGAGCGATTATCTGCTGTAAAAGTCCGGCAACTATGCTTGTTCTGTAATCGTTTTCATAATACTCATCGACAATCTTTTGTACATATGCTTCATATTCAGCCTGAGTCGAATACTTGGGTGACTGAAGCGCAGCGACATTGGCGTCGTTTATCGTAGGAATGACCTTTTTGACCGTAACCGTAAATTCACAGGGCTTTCCTGCGAGATCGGCATTGTGATAACTCTCGGGGAAGGCAAGGTCGAGCACTCTTGTCTCTCCAACCTTCATGCCTATCATCTTATCTTCGAATCCGTCGATAAAAGAATGCGAACCCAGAACAAGCGAATAATCCTCGGCTGTTCCACCGTCAAAGGCTATCCCGTCTATCTTTCCCACAAAATCGATGATACAGGTATCTCCGTTTTCGGCTTCTTTGTTCCATGTAAGAGCAGAAGCTTCCTCGGCAAAAAACTGATCGACGATCATCGAAAATTCCTCATCGCCGACTTTATATTTGGAAGCCTGTACGGTAAGTCCGGTGTACTGTCCGAGTGTAACGATACCGGGTACATCTACGGTTGTGTTACCTTTATCAGGTGCATCGGGCGTCTTGTCACCGCATGCCGCGATCGAAAGTACGAGCGCTGCTATCAATGATAATATCAATATTTTCTTTTTCATAAAACTCTCCGTTTCGTGCCGATAAATCCGTGGCTAACCAAGTTCCGTTGCTTTGTGGAATACCAAAACAACGGCGGGAAGCTTCGCTTGCGATCCCTAGAGGATCGGTGAAAACAGTCTGCAGAACTGTTCCCTGAACCTCAGCCACAGGCTTCTGGCCGCATAGTCACTCCTGATGATCGGAGTGCAGTGCTTCAAGTCATCCTTAAAAAGCTGTTCCATTTCGGATGCTTTGTGCCTATCAAATATAACCGCATTCACTTCAAAATTCAAGGCAAAAGAACGGATATCGAAATTTGCCGATCCGTAACAAAGGATCCTTGAATCGACGATCATGCCTTTGGCATGCAGAAATCCCGCATCATAGGTATAACAGTGGGCTCCGGCCATTACAAGTTCCCCGACATACGAATAAGTTGCCCAGTATACCAAAGGATGGTCGGGTTTACAGGGTATCATGATATTTACATCGACACCCGAACGAACGGCGATAAGAAGCGCCGAACGAATGGAACCGTCCGGGATAAAATACGGTGTCTGGATATAGATCGATTCTTTGGCCTTGTGGATCATACGAAGATAATTGTCGCGGATCGCTTCGTTACTCGAGTCGGGACCGCTTGAGATTATCTGCATCAGTGAACTGCCGCCGTGTTCCGAAGGCTTTGGTACAAAGTTTTCTTTTTGCTCGAAAAGATTTTCCTGCGAGGCGTAATTCCAGTCGAGGGTAAAGCGTATGTTAAGTTCATTGACGGCCGAACCCGTGATACGCATATGTGTATCGCGCCAGTGTCCGAAACGCCTGGATTTATCGATATATTCCTTGCCTACGTTAAATCCGCCCACATAACCGACACGGTTGTCGATCACTAAGATCTTACGGTGATTGCGATAATTGACACGAAGGTGCACCCACTTAAAAAAAGCGGGAAAGAACACCGACGTTGATATGTTTTCGTGCTTTGAAAGTTTTTTGAAATAGCTTGTGGGAGTTCTGCGACAGCCCATGGCATCGTAGAGGATCCTGACCTTTACGCCTTCATCGGCCTTTTTGATAAGAGCTTCGGATATCCGGTCCATCAGTTCATCGTTACGGATGATGTAATACTCCATATGTATGAACTCGCGGGCATTAAGGATATCTTCTATCACGGCATTGAACTTTTCGTTGCCGTCTGTAAAGAAACTGACATCATTGTCGTCGGTGATCTCGGAATCGCAGGTTGCAAGATTATAAAGCATCAGATCGCTGTCATCGGCATAATCTCCGGGATCGATACCCAGCTTGTGTTCGCGTACGGAATCATAACGGTCATGGATGACATTGCTGATCCTGCCCTCTATTTCCTTGACACGGAAACGGCGTTTGTTAAGGAGATTAAGTCCGAAGAGTATGTAAAAGACGAATCCCACGATCGGGATGAAATATAAGAGTAAAAGCCACGCCCAAATGGACTTGGGGTCTTTGCGCTGAAAGAAAACGATGAAGATCGCAAAGATCATATCGAGTATGAGAATATTCTGCCATATGAATTTTCCGATCTCGGCAAAAATGCCGCTTATGTCAGCCATTTTGATTTCCGCCTCAGTTTTCCGCGCCCCGGTTTCGGGACACAGAATCTACACGTAAGTATACCATAGGAATCAACTATAAAAAAGCCACTTCACGGATGAAGCGGCCTTTTTATAACTTATTCAGTTGTGACTCTGATCACGTCTCCGATCCAAGTCCTGCGTCGGCTTTAAGCTGATCGAATTTCTCAAGCACAGCATCGTATGTGCGTTGTGAAATCTCGGGAAGCTTGCCGCCCCAGGTCTTCTCTGCCTGCTTGAAGCCCTTTAAAAAGGCATCTTTCATGGCATCGATCTTGGACGGATCACCGCCGGTAAGGGCATTTGCAAAGTCGATAATACGCTGGGAAGTGGCTTCCACACCCCAGTATCCGTCTTCGGCAATGTCCTTCTGGGCCTGTGCTTTGGTCTCGGGATCAACTTCAAGTTTTCCCTCGCGCAACAGGTTCCACATATCCGTAGCAGTTGCAAACGCATTGGACTGCTTGGATATCAACTGCGATACAATGTTTTGCAACTGATTGTATCGAGCGTCGGCATCAGCCTTGAGCTTAGTGATAACTTCGCTGTTAACCTTGTAAGTATGTGTAGGAATTTCCAAAGTGGGCTCATATACAGCCGCCTTGTCATCAAAAGCTTTCACTTCCGATGCTTTGTTGACTTCGGTATCCTTCACTGCTTCATTGGTATACGCAGCATAACTATCCCCTACACTCGTAACTCCGTTTACGTTCATGGGCATTCCTTTCTTCGCATCCGTGCGATAATGGGTGAATAGTTAAGCCCCCTTTCAGGGACAAAGATACTTTTCTAAATCTATTATCGTACAAAAGCCCCCAAAAATAAAGGGGCAAAAGAAAAAAACTGGAAAATATTTTCATTTACTATATAATGAAAGTGTGAATATTGTATACAAAACACAGAACACAAAATACGGAATACATTATGATCACTGAACAGGCATACGCAAAGATCAATCTCTCACTTGATGTTACGGGAAAAAGAGCCGACGGCTATCATACCGTGAGAATGGTCATGCAGTCGATCGATCTGCATGATACTCTTTCTTTTGAAAAGATCCCCTCGGGATTTGTTCTCACCACGGACAACGATGAATTAAACCGCGAATCCGATAGCGGAAGCGAAAATATAATATTAAAAGCCTGCCGTATAATGTCTGAGCACAAAGACATGCCGGGCGGTGCAAAGATCACTCTTACCAAGCGTATCCCGATCGCCGCGGGAATGGCCGGCGGAAGTACCGATGCGGCGGCCGCTTTAAGAGGACTTAACAGGCTCTACGATCTGGGGCTTGATACCGCCGAACTTGAAAAGATCGGCGTTGAGATCGGTGCCGATGTACCCTTCTGTATTGTGGGCGGCACAAAACTTTGCGAAGGTATCGGTGAAGTGCTTACACCCGTAAAAGGAATACCCCCGCTCGATCTTGTGATCGTTAAACCCGATATCAATGTATCCACCAAAGATATATATAAAGCCTTTGACTCACTTACCGATCCCGTAAGACCGGATGTCGATGCGATGGTAAAGGCTATAAACGAGTCAGACACATCTGCCATATGCCGTAATCTCGGCAATTCGCTTGAAGCCGTAACTGCGGGGTTATATCCGGTTATCGGTAAGATCATGGAATTCATGAGATCAAACGGCGCACAGGGTGTGCTCATGAGCGGTTCGGGACCTACGGTCTATGCGATCGTTGCACCCGAAAATGCGGAGAAATTAAAAGAAACCGTATCCCTTAAATATCCGGGATACTATGTTGATCGTCACAAAATATTATAGGAGGTAAGAATGGCCAGACTGTCACTTAATATGGATGAGTATCTACCCTTACGGGATGTTGTGTTTCACGCACTTCGTCGTGCTATACTGACCGGCGAATTTGTGCCGGGCGAACGGCTTATGGAGATACATCTCGCCCAGCAGCTCGGAGTCAGCAGAACTCCGGTACGCGAGGCTATACATAAACTCGAGCTTGAAGGTCTGGTCACCATGATGCCACGCAGAGGCGCCACGGTCGCACAGATCTCGGAACGCGGTCTTAAAGATGTTCTCGAAGTAAGACGTGCGCTTGATACTTTCTGTGCCGGCCTTGCCTGTGAACGCATGACCGACGAAGATAAACAGAACCTCCGCAAAGCCTTTACCGCCTTTGAAGAAGCGATATACACCAAGGATACTGCCATTATCGCACAGGCCGATGTCGATTTTCACGATATAATCATCAACTCGACAGGCAACGAAAGGCTTATCTCCACCATCAATAACCTTGCTGAGCAGATGTACCGTTACAGATTCGAATATATCAAAGATGCTTCGCAGCACGAACGGCTTATCTCGGAACACAGAATGTTAATGGATGCCATTCTTGCCGATAACGCCGAAAAGGCCATGAAGGCCGCGCGCATTCACATCGACAACCAGGAAGAATCGATACTTACACAGATCCACCTCGACGAACACAGATGATCATGAAAAAAGAGATAACAATAAAGATCAAGGGAAATCAATACAGGGAAAGACGTGAAACCGGCCCCGAAGGTTTTGAGGAAACGATCGACCGGGATGCCCAGATACAGGAGTGTCCCGCTGTCTTTTACGATAAAGACGGAGTTTTCTATGTTCTTTACGAAGAAATAAGCGAGGATGAACCGGATCCCATAAAGGTAACCCTTAAATTTGACGGATCGTCAATGGAACTTACCAAACGCGGACTTTTAAATTCCAGGATGATCTTTAAAGAAAACGAATCGTTTAAAAGCGATTACGTAACACCCTTCGGTACATTCACACTTGGGACATTCACCAAGGAATATTCCGTTTCTCCGATATTCGAAACGATCGATAGATCTTTTGAGGGATCTATTCCCAAAACAATAAATCTCCATGCCGTATACGACATGGAGATCAATGACGAATTTGCTTCGGAAAACGAAATAACCGTTATTCTCGATCTTACCTGATATTCTTGCGTCTCTTTTACTTGACGCTCTTGGCGCCTGCTTTTTCCTGCATCTTTTCAACCCAGGCTTTAAAGCCTTTCTTGGGTGCCTGCTGCTGTGAAGCGTTCTTGCCGTGGAGTCCCTTGACTTCGGTGATGTAGATACCGCTTACAACCGCTTTAACTTCCTTTTTGACCGGTACCGATTCAAATATCTTTTCATCGCATACAAGGCTCATGATCTGAGGTCCGACCTTGGCCTTTACTATCGGAAGCTTTGCCCGGCGCATAAGCTTGGGTGCCTGCTCGAGCACTGCCTGAGGAAGTCCCGCATCGATAAGACGCATACGCTTTTTGTCTATTATCAGCATGGATACCGTCTGTTTGTAGGCTTCCATCTGAGCTTCCTGCTCGGCCTGACGCTTTTGCGCCTTTTTGCCCAGGAAATAAAGAACTATAACCGCTGCCGTAAGAACTGCCAGCACTATGATCGTAACGATCCATGCCGTTGATATTGCCAAAACCGTATAGGCTAATAATGAAATCATAACTTTCTCCATTTCTGTATATAAAACTGCAAGCAAGAGTATATCATTTATTTATGGCATAAACAAGTGATCAATCCACACATCCCACAATTTCGGACACATCCTTTATATTGTGTTTTATGAGGTATTGTTCGATACCGTCAACGATCTCGGATGTGGCATGCGGATTTACGAAATTAGCCGCACCGACCGCTATCATCGATGCTCCCGCCATCATAAATTCTATCGCATCTTCGGCGTTTGAGATACCGCCCATACCGATCACGGGGATCTTGACCGCATGCGAAGCTTCGTAAACCATTCTTACCGCTATGGGTTTAATGGCCGGTCCCGACATTCCTCCCGTTTTGTTGGCAAGCACAAACTTACGGCGTTCGATATCTATCTTCATACCGGTGATCGTATTGATAAGCGATATCGCGTCTGCTCCGCCTGCCTCGGCTGCCCGCGCCATATCGGCAATCCTCGTAACATTGGGGCTTAATTTCATGATAACGGGCTGACGTGCGATTCTTTTGATCCTGGATGTTATATCTTCAAGGCATGCCGCATCCTGACCGAATGCAATGGCACCTTCTTTTACATTTGGACACGATACATTGATCTCAAGCATATCTACGCTCGTATTGGCAAGTTTTTCCACAACGTCAAGGTATTCTTCGACGGTTTTTCCACAGACGTTCACGATTATCTTAGTGTCAAACTTTTTAAGAAAAGGAATATCCCTTTCTATGAACACATCGATACCGGGATTCTGAAGGCCTATGGCATTGAGCATTCCTCCGTATACCTCGGTTACACGCGGGACGGGGTTACCGGGCCACGGTACGCTTGCAACGCCTTTTGTGGTCACCGCACCAAGCTTGTTAAGATCCACGAATTCCGAATATTCCATGCCGGAACCGAAAGTTCCCGATGCTGTTGTAACGGGATTTTTGAATTCAACTCCCGCAATGTTTACTGTCATATTCATAGCTGCTCCCATCAACCGTCAGATATCCACCGATGCCGCTTCAAATACGGGTCCTTCGGTACATACACGTGCATTGTTTACATGCGAGTGTGCATCTTTTCGGGCGGTCTTGCATACACATCCGAGACACGCACCCACACCACAGGCCATCCTCTCTTCAAGGGAAATATATGCGGTAATACCGTTCCCGGCGGCATATGACTTTATCGCCCTTAACATCGGCATGGGACCGCAGGCACATATGACGTCGAAGAAAAGTGACTTTTCCCTGACCGCATCCAGTACATTCCCCTTTGTACCGGCACTTCCGTCTTCGGTTGCCACATGAGTTTCACAAACTCTCTCAAAATCACTTTTAAGAAAAAGATTGCTGTCCCTGTATCCCATGACCGCACGGACTTTTATGCCGGATGCGGAAAGTCTCTTCGCAAGTTCAAGCATGGGAGGTATTCCTATACCGCCGCCCATCAGCATGACTTCACGACCCTTCATGGCTTTAATGTCATAGCCGTTTCCCAAAGGTCCGAGTATCTTTATCTTATCCCCGCCTTTAAAAGCGGCAAGATCGCGGGTACCGCCTCCGGTAACACGAAATACAAAACGAAGGCCGCCTTCACTACATTCGCATATGCTTATGGGACGACCGAGCATCCTGGATGCATCGCCCGTATACAGCATGGCGAACTGCCCCGGAACCACTACGGCCGCCATATCAGTAATGACGTGCATGTCATAGATGTCCGGTGCTATACATTCAACGGAATCTACCGTTACATCTTCATATCTTTTCATACTGTCTCCAAATCCTGTCGCACAATATCTTATCTGTCACAAAATACCGTTCTTCCGCCGCAGATCGTATATTTTACCTTTCCCGTCATTTTACATCCGGCAAACGGAGTGTTAAACGATCTTGAAAGTGTTTTGTCATAAGTCCATTCTTCCGAAAGCGAAAAGACCGTTATATCCGCGGCGTCACCTATCGCAAGCGAAGGTATCTTAAATCCGTAAAACTTACGGGGTTCGACGGTAAGTTTTGAAATAAACGAATATATGCTCATATCACTTTCACGGACCAGTTTCGTAAGTCCGAGCGAAAATGCGGTTTCAAGACCGATGATACCGGAAGGTGCTTCGGTGAGAGATCTTTGCTTTTCGGAAAGAGCATGCGGGGCATGGTCTGTCGCGATAAAAGAAATCGTTCCGTCCTTGAGTCCTTCTATTATGGCCTGCCTGTCTTCTTCGGTACGAAGCGGCGGGTTCATTTTGGCATTGCTGCCGTGTTCAAGAACCGCTTTTTCAGTAAGTGAAAAATGATGCGGTGTCGCCTCGGCACATATATTCAGATGTCCCGCATTACGTGCGGCTCTCACCAGTTCCACCGTCTCTTTGGCACTTACATGCTGGATATCGAGCTTAACACCCGTTTCAATGGCAATATCTATATCGCGTTTGACCATATTGATCTCGGCTTCTCTGGGTGCTCCCAAAAGACCGTAATGGACCGCCACACTGCCGGCATTGATCCCGTTCTGGGATATAAGGTTCTTGTCCTCTTCGTGAAGCGAGATCGGAACATTAAGATCCGCACAATATTTCATGGCCTTTCTTAATATCTCTTCATCCATTATCGGGATGCCGTCATCTGTAAATCCCACTGCGCCGTGTTTTTTAAGTGTTTCCATATCGGTGAGCTCTGTGCCTTTAAGCCCCTTTGTAACACTTGCGCAGGAGTGTATATGTATCCCCGTTTCAAGACCTTTGTTGTA
>CACYCC010000094.1 GCA_902772805.1 uncultured Lachnospiraceae bacterium
AACACAGTCTCTGGAAGGCGTTGATCTCCCGCATTGGTGTATTGCCGCAGATACCGATCCTGATGATGAAGCGATAAAAGCAGGCATAAGACAGTATTTCTACGATCCCGCAAGGTATACGGATGAGGACACGGATATTTCCGGGGGGTATGTTTTGACTTCCGGTTCAAATTCGGATTTTTATTTTGTTACCCGAAGGGGTGTGGAATTTTCGGTGATATCGCCCAAAAACCCGTCAAAGGACGAAATGATATATATATCATGCTATGTTCAGCAATTTGAAGATGCCCTGAGTTCACCTACGGGCTACAACAAACTCGGAAAGCATTATTCCGAATATGCGGATACGACGAGTTTCGAAGCGATGATGCTCGTTTATTCTTTCTATATGAACTGGAAAATGTTCCGTCAGTCCACATATATAAGCAAAGATGCCGATACGTCCGAAGGACCTTCAAAACTTGTTTTCGGACCGGCCTGGGATTTTGAGCAGAGATATTATTCCGGTACCGGTATGTTCGGAGAATCAATGATATATACCGTTGAAAATCAGTATGCATGGCCCGAATATTTCTGGCAGCACGGCGAACTCATGAGCGGTATGTATGGAATGAACGGCAAAATGAAAGACGTTCTTGCCACTTTATTGGGTGATAAAAGGACGGATATGATCTATTCGCTTAAAGAGATGACCGATAATTACGCCCCTTCACAGCAGATGAACTGGATAAGATGGGGAATGTCGGAATCATTCCAAACGGTTTCGAATTCAGTGGACTATAATATCCGGACCCGCTATGAAAACTGGTACGGCGAAGTATGGAACGACTACGAACGGCTTGAAGGTATATATGTCGACGGAAGAGATAACAAAGACGGTTCTTATACTTTTACGGCACATATCAAAGGTAATTATTCGGGTGAACCGGTTTGGTACAAAGTTCAGGGAAACAAGACAGATATGGTACAGTTTTCCAAAGGAGAAACATCTGTAACCGTCAGGGATGAGGGGATATATATATGTGCTGTGGAGGGTAACAACAACGCATATGCTTCCTATGCCACAAGCGAGGTTTTCTCATCGGATACGATAAAGATGTATTCAAATCCCGTAAGTGCCGAAAACCTTAAAGGCATAGGCGCAACGGATCTGCCTGCGGGCAATATCAACTGGGCAAAGTTAAGAGCCACCGAACTTACAGACGGTCAAAAAACATTATCTGCCGGAACGAATATAAGAACGGGATACAACAGAAGTGTTCCTTCCGGTAACTACGGATATGATTTTTCAAAGGGAGAATTACTGAAGGGAACATTGATCGGAGACCTGACCGGTATCGATACTACCGAAAAAACCGGAAGAAATTCGGCATTTGACAACGATCCGGCAACATCATTCGCTCCTTTCATAGGCAATGCCTATTATTATTGCGGTATAGACGCGGGTACTCCGCACATCCTTTCAAAAGTGAGAGTATTGCAGCAGGCCGGCAACCCTCACAGGTTTAAAGGCGCGATCATCCAGGGCTCAAATGACCAAAAGACCTGGTACAACCTGTATATAAGCGATCATGAGGCCAAAGAAGGAGTTTGGGAAGAGATAACCGTTTTTGACGTCAATCTCGGGTTCAGATACTTCAGATATATAAACAGGGCAGAGCGCGGTGACGTAGCGGAACTTGAATTTTACGGTCTGGAAGGACAGATATCCGAAAGTCCCGAGAATTATGAATATACCGTGCCGTTAGATCATGTAAAAGTATTTTATGATGCCAACGAAGGAACGGTCAAAACCGATTATTCCGTAATGATCCACGGCGGAATTTATTCGGGTCTGCCGGTTCCGCAACGCAAAGGATTTTCTTTTGCCGGATGGTATACGGATCCGACGGACGGGATCAGGATCGAGGAATCGTCAAAAGTATATGCCATAGGTGATATTACTTTATATGCGCATTGGGACGAGGAAGAGAAAAAGGATGATTCCGGCAAACTTAAGGTGATCGCCATTGTGGGGATCCTGGCCGTAGGATTGTTTATCGGGGGAGTTATAATGGGTAAGAAGAGATCTGCACGCTATTAATAAAAAATGCTTGCATATTTCCCGTTTTTAATATACTATATACGAGTGTCTGATATTTGACACTCATTTGGCTGGTTGGTCAAGCGGTTAAGACGCCGCCCTCTCACGGCGGAAACAGGGGTTCGATTCCCCTACCAGCTGTCAGCGGGATATGTAGATTACATATCCCGCTTTTTTCATAATAACGTGACAAACAACAGCTTCGTTTATAAAAACGGTCGGCAAATTATCACAACCTGTCCACAAAATGGACACAATTGTTTTTTATACTCCTGATTGTACAAGAAAAATGTGCAAGGGGACCGAGATGGCAAAAGATATCTTTAAAAGACTTGAAACAAAATATCTGCTGACAAAAGAGCAGTACCGAGGTGTCAGAAAGGCGCTTGAACCGTATATGCGTGATGATGAGTACGGATTGTCCAAGATCACCAGCATATACTACGACACACCCAACTACGACCTCGCACGTGAATCGATGGAAAAGCCGGTATACAAGGAAAAGTTAAGGCTTCGCGCCTACGGACATGTCACACCGGAATCCACGGTTTATCTGGAACTTAAAAAGAAATATGACGGCGTTGTTTACAAAAGAAGGATATCACTTTCATATTCCGAAGCGGATCTGTATTTAAAGAGAGGCATTTATCCCGATACCGATTCCCAGATAATGAAAGAGATCGATTACTTTTTTAAGTACTACGATGCAACCCTTCCCACATACGTCGAATATATGCGTATTGCTTCTTTTGCCCCCGAAAACCCGGATATCCGGATAACATACGATACCGATATAAAGGTTAAGTACAATGAAGGATGTCTTTTAAACGGCAAGGATGCAAAACCGATCACATCCGACGATACGGTGCTTATGGAGATAAAAGCTCCCGGTGCGATGCCTTTGTGGCTTACGCGGGCGCTTTCGGACCACAAGGTCTATCCGCACAGTTTTTCAAAATACGGAACCGCCTGCGGGCAACTTACAATGACAGTTGATGAAGGAGAAAAGATATGTTGGAAAACTTTTTAGACAGTATATTGGACAGAACCGGAACGGGAGTGATCGTTCTTGGCCTTAAAGGATTATTGTTGTGCTGTATCGCCGCCATAATTCTCGGATTGATAATTGCGGTATCCTATATGATCTGCAGCAAAAAATACACACAGAGTTTTGTTGTCACACTTGCGCTGCTCCCGATACTTGTAATGAGCGTGATCATGATGGTCAACGGTAATCTCGGAACGGGCATAGCTATAGTGGGTGCGTTCAGTCTTATACGTTTCAGATCGATACCGGGAACCGGAAGAGAGATAGGAACCGTTTTCTTTGCGATGGCGGTAGGTCTTGCCACAGGCATGGGATATGTGGGCTTTGCGGCAATTATCACCGTGATCGTAGCAGGAGTAATGATAATCCTTTCAAAACTTAAATTCGGTGAAAAGAAAGAGGAGCACCTTCAGCTTAAGATCGTGATCCCCGAAAATCTTAACTTTAACGGGGCCTTTGATGATATTTTCGAAAAATACACCACTAAGGCAAAACTCGAAAGAGTTAAGACCACAAATCTCGGAAGCATGTTTGAACTTAATTATATGATAGAACTCAAGGATAATGCGGATCAGAAAGCAATGATCGATGAGATCCGCACCAGAAACGGAAATCTTACGGTTGCCTGCGGCGTGGTGGTACCGTTGACCGAAGAACTATAAAAAACGTATAACGGATGCTATAGGCCTTTCACCGATTTTTCTTAGGTTAGACACAATTAAGACACTTTTTTTCATTACAGTCATAATCGTAGAAAACAAACCAATGAATTTGAAAGGATCATTTTTCTTAAATGACCTTCGGAAAGGCGATCATGAAAAAGAAAATAAGACCGGTTAATGCGATCATTTGCATTACTTCATTATCATTTGTTCTGTGCTCCTGTACGGGAACACAAAGTGTTACATCAACAGATCTTAATTCCGGCACGGTTGTTGTTACCGATATTTCAGCTGCTGCGGATAAGTCGGATGAGTATTTCGATTATACAAAAACCGAATATACCACTATCGAACTAAACGGCGATACGGCATCTTCGGACGGGGCGGTCAAGATATCGGACGGTTGCATACTGATCCAAAAGGGCGGCGTTTATGTGCTTCGCGGCGAATATAACGGAACGGTTTTGATAAATACGACCAATGACGACAAAGTATGCCTGGTGCTTGAGGGCGCCACGATAACAGGGACCGACGGTCCGGCTGTTTATGAGGAATATGCCGATAAGACGATAATAATGCTTCCCGAGGGAACCGTGAACAGGCTGACCGATTCGGCGGTATACTCATCTCAATATGACAGCGAAGCAAGCGGCACGATTTTTTGTGATGACGACCTTACCATAAACGGCAGCGGATCGCTTACCGTAACGGGTTATCACAATGACGGAATAGTATCCAAGGAAAAACTGAATATAATGGGCGGAGAGATAACCGTTTCATCCGTTGATGACGGTATCATCAGCAAAGAATCATTATATATTGCAGGCGGAGCGGTAAATATAACCGCATCGGACGACGGGATCAAGGTCGTTAACGGTTCCGACACATCCAAGAACAATATTGTGATCGACGGCGGTCTGTTAAATATCAATGCAGGCTCCGACGGAATACAGGCCGACAATTCCGTTAAGATAAACGGCGGGGACATCATAATAGCAACAGGTTCCGGCGCGGGAGAACTCGATCTTAAAAATGCCGGTCCCGAATCACTTAACAGAGGCGGAACATCATCATACGATTCGGATGATGACGGAAGCATAAAGGGGATCAAGGCCGAAAAAGACATAATCATAAATTCGGGAACTATAAGTATAGATGCCGAGGACGATGCAGTTCATTCCAATATGTCGATCTTAATAAGCGGCGGTGCGATAACGCTTAAGTCCGGAGACGATGCCATACATGCCGATGCAACGATCACGGTCGAAGGCGGGAAGATAGATATTCCGATAAGCTATGAAGGTCTTGAGTCACCGGTGATCACGATAAACGCCGGTGAACTTAATGTAACGGCCAGCGACGATGCCATCAATATCACCAACGCAGACGGTGAAGGCAATGATTCGGAAACGGGAGTTAAAAATCCGTTTACCGCTGTATCCGAGAACTCGCTTCTTACCGTAAACGGAGGAACCGTTACTCTTGATTCTTACGGAGACGGTATAGACTCAAACGGTAATATACTGATGAACGGCGGATACCTGTATGTATCGGGTTCCGTAAACGACGGTAATAACGCAACAGACTATGCGGGTGAATTTACCGTTAACGGCGGAACGATCGTATCAAGCGGTATGTCGGGAATGTACCAGTCGATATCGGCCGATTCAAAAGTTGCAGTCATAGATTACTTCCCGGCTTCGGTAATAAGTGCGGGCTCGGTTGTATCACTTTATGACGGCAGCACTCTTATCGACGAGTTTACGGTTTTAAAACAGGCCAATGCGATCATGATCGCATCGGATAAGATAACTTCGGGAAGCACTTATACTCTTTCATCGGGAGGCGAAACGGTCGAAGTTACGGCGGGAGAACCCACAGATTCGGCTTTCGGACCGGGCGGATTTGGCGGACCGGGAAGATCCGGCGGCTCGCAGGATTTTGGTAACCGACGCCCCGAAGACTTTGACGAAAACAGCGGATTCGGCGGCCCCGGCGCGGAAGGCGGCTTTGGCGGTCAGGGCGGACCCGGTGGGGAAAGCGGCTTTGGCGGTCCACGGGATTTCGGAAACCGTAGTGAGAACGGCCGCCCCGAAGATTTCGGCGGTCAAGGGGGATTAGGCGACGAAGCCGGTAATTAAAAAATACTTGCATTTATCGGTGTTCGGTGTTAGTATGCTTAATGTAATAGTGTTAACGATCATTAAAGTGGCTTGGTTTCAAGCCACTTTAGTTTTTGCTCAGCGACGAGGAGGAAAGATGAGTAAACGTGAGACGATCGAACAAAAAACCACAGAGATCCTTACCCCCATCGTTTCCGAAAAAGGTGTTGAGATATACGATGTTGAATATGTCAACGAAGCCGGAGAATGGTATTTAAGAGCCTATATCGATAAAGAAGGCGGTGTTACCATCGATGACTGCGAAGCGGTAAGCAGAGCTTTAAGCGATGCTCTCGATGTTGATGATTTTATCGAAGATGCATATTACCTTGAAGTATCGAGTCCGGGACTTGGCAGAACGCTTAAAAAGGATTCGCATCTTGAAAAGAGCATCGGAATGGAAGTCGATGTCAAGACTTACAAACCGATAGACAAACAAAAAGAATTCACGGGAATACTTAAAGGTTTCGATGCCGATAAGATAACCCTTGAGATAGCGGGAGAGGAAGTTTCTTTTGCCCGCAAAGAGATCGCAAATATAAAGCTAACACTTGATTTTTAAAAACGGAGGAAACATGAAATGAATAAGGCTTTACTTGAAGCGCTTGATGCTCTTGAAAAGGAGAAGCAGATACCCAGGGATGTGCTTTTTGATGCAATCGAGAACTCACTTCTCACCGCATGCAAGAACCACTTTGGAAAAGCGGACAACATGAAGGTCGAACTCGACAGGGAAACATGCGATTATTTCCTGTATGCCGAAAAAGAAGTTGTTAAGGATGTTGAGGATCCCGTTACACAGATCTCACTTGAAGATGCTCACAAGATCGACGCCGACGCAGGCGTTGGCGATACCGTAAAGGTTGAGATCAAATCACAGGAGTTCGGACGTATTGCCGCTCAGAATGCGAGAAACGTCATCACTCAGAAGATCCGTGAGGAAGAGAGAAGCGTAGTTTACAATATCTTCAATGAAAAAGAAAGAGATATCGTAACCGGTATAGTACAGCGTTATGTAGGCAAGAACATTGCTATCGATCTCGGAAAGACCGATGCGATACTTACGGAGAGCGAGCAGGTTCCCACAGAGGAGTTCCGCCCTACCGAGCGTATCAAACTTTATGTTCTTGAAGTTAAGAATACAAACAGAGGCCCCAAGGTAATGGTAAGCCGTACTCATCCCGAGCTTGTTAAAAAGCTCTTTGAGTCGGAAGTTACCGAGATCAAGGACGGAACGGTTGAGATCATGTCCATAGCCCGTGAGGCCGGAAGCCGTACCAAGATCGCCGTTTGGTCCAACAACCCCAATGTTGATGCCGTAGGCGCATGTGTAGGTATGAACGGTGCCCGAGTAAATGCTATCGTTGAGGAATTAAGAGGCGAAAAGATCGATGTCATCAACTGGGATGAAAACCCCGGTAACCTTATCCAGAACGCATTAAGCCCTGCCAAGATCGTAGCCGTTTTCGCAGATCCCGACGAAAAGACCGCCAAGGTTGTAGTACCCGATTACCAGCTTTCGCTTGCGATCGGTAAATCCGGACAGAATGCGAGACTTGCCGCAAGACTTACCGGATACAAGATCGATATCAAGTCGGAAAGCCAGGCTAAGGATGCTCCCGGATTCCGTTATGAAGACTATATCGATGATTACGAAGAGTACGAAGGCGAGTACGAAGAGGGCGAGTACGAAGAAGGCGAATACGAGGAAGGCGAGTATGCCGAAGAGTATTCGGACGAAGAATATGAAGGAACCGAAGAAGGCTATGCAGAAGAGTCTTCAGAGGAGGAAGAACAGTAATGAACAAAAAGGTGCCGCAAAGACAATGTATAGGTTGCAGAGTGAGCAGGGACAAAAAAGACCTTGTTCGTATCGTGCGTGCGTCTGACGGCACTATATCCGTAGATCTTAAGGGAAAAGCAAACGGAAGAGGCGCATATCTTTGCAAAGACCCGGAGTGTCTTAACAAGGCCATTAAGACCAAGGCCTTGGAACGTGCCTTTGACGCGGCTATCCCTCCAAGCGTGTATGAGAGTTTGAAAGAGGAGTACAAAAGTATTGAATAACAGGCTTTTGTCTATGCTTGGCCTTTCAAGAAAGGCCGGAAAATTAAAATGCGGTGAATTCTCGGTGGAAGAATCTGTAAAGAGCGGGAAGGCCTGCCTTGTAGTGATCGCAGGCGACGCATCGGGAAATACCAAAAAAAGATTTCACGACATGTGTGAATATTACGAAGTTCCGATCATAGAATATTCGACGCGTACGGAACTTGCGAATGCGATCGGCAAGGAACTGACAGCATCAGCGGCAGTCTGTGATGAAGGCTTTGCCGCATCGATCATAAAACTCTTTAAACAGCTTGAGAATAATTCGGAGGACTGAAACAGAAATGGCAAAAATGAAAGTACATGAGTTAGCAAAAGAATTAGATATACAATCCAAAGACATCATTGCCTTTTTAAACGGAAAAGGTATTGAAGTCAAGGCTGCACAGTCCTCAATAGAGGATGAAGCGATAAATCTTGTAAAGGGCGAGTTTTCAAAAGGCGCTTCAAAACCTTTAGAAAAAGCAGCCCCCAAAAAGACCGAGGCCAAGGAAAATGCTTCCGTAAAGGAAAAAGAGGTTAAGACCGAAACTCCCAAAACGGAAGCCACAAAGCCCGTAAAGGCAGAAAAGCCTGCGGAAACCGAAGCGGCAAAGCCGGCTGCAAAACCTGCGGCAAATCCCGAACCCGTTAAGAAAAAGAAGATAATAATGGTCAGCAATCCGCATAATTCCAATATGCCCGGACAGCGTCCCGCACAGGGACAGAACCGTCCCCAGGGCCAGGGCCCCCGTCCCGGACAGCCCCGTCCTCAAGGTCAGAGTCAGCCTCCCCGTCGCCCCGGAGATTCACATACGATCTCGGGCAGTGATTATGCTGCACCCAGACTTATCAAGGTTCGTCCCGATGCAATGAACAGAGTGCACAACAATGTGCCCGCTGAACCCGTAAAAGAGCAAAGACCTCAGGAAAATGTTGAAAATACAGAAAATACCTCCAATCAGACCAATGCGCCCAAGAAGGTATTTTTGTCCGATATCCGAACCAAGAGACCTGAAAGAACCGAAAAACCTCAGACTCAGGGCGGTGTTGCACCAAGACCGGCACAGGGAGCCGACAGAAGAGACAGAACTCCCGGACAGCGTCCCGCACAGGGACAGAACCGTCCTCAGGGCCAGGGACAGCGTCCTCAGGCAGGCGGATCCAGAATTTCATTTGCAGGCCCCGGCGCAGCTCCCACATCGGGCGGATCGAGGCCGGGTTCCGACAGAAGAGACGACAAATACAAGAATAAGAATTACGATTCCAAGGAAAGCGAAAAGAAACAGTCCGATCGCCGCAGAAATCAGGAAAAGGATACACGTAAAAACCGCGATTTCTTAATGGGTGACGACGAAGAAACGCTTGCAATGAAGCGTAAGACCGGTAAGTTCATCAAACCCGAGAAAAAGCCCGAGGTAGAAGAGGAAGTCATCAAGACGATCACCATCGATGACACCATAACCATCAAGGAACTTGCGGACAAGATGAAGATCCAGCCCGCTCAGATCGTAAAGAAACTGTTCCTGCAGGGTCAGATCGTAAACGTTAACTCCGAGATCTCATTTGAAGATGCCGAAAATATCGCCATCGAATACGAGATCATCTGCGAACATGCGGTCAAAGTCGATGTTATCGAAGAGCTGTTAAAAGAAGACGAAGAGTCCGAAGAGAACATGGTTTCAAGACCTCCCGTTGTCTGTGTAATGGGTCATGTCGATCACGGTAAGACATCTTTACTTGATGCCATCCGTAAGACAAAGGTTACAGACCGTGAGGCCGGCGGTATCACGCAGGCTATCGGTGCATATACGGTACATGTTAAAGACAGAGATATCACATTCCTTGATACTCCCGGACACGAAGCGTTTACCGCTATGCGTATGCGCGGTGCCAATTCTACGGATATCGCAGTTCTGGTAGTCGCAGCGGATGACGGTGTCATGCCTCAGACGGTTGAAGCCATCAACCATGCAAAGGCCGCAGGTGTAGAAGTAATAGTTGCGGTCAACAAGATAGATAAACCCGAAGCCAATCCCGAGAAGGTTAAGCAGGAACTCACCGAGTACGAACTTATACCGACAGATTGGGGCGGATCTACCGAATTTGTTAATATTTCAGCCAAGAAGGGCGACGGTATCGACGATCTTTTGGAGACCATCCTCTTAACGGCCGACATACTTGAATTAAAAGCAAATCCCAAGCGTAAAGCCAGAGGTATCGTTATCGAGGCTCAGCTTGACAAGGGAAGAGGCCCCGTTGCGACCGTACTCGTACAAAAGGGTACTTTAAAGGTCGGAGACTTTATATCCGCAGGCGCATGTCACGGTAAAGTTCGTGCCATGATCAATGACAAGGGTAAGAATGTCAAGACGGCAGGACCTTCCATTCCGGTTGAGATACTCGGCCTTAATGACGTTCCCGGTGCGGGTGAAGTATTCATTGCCCACAAGGACGACAAGACCGCCAAGAGTTTTGCGGATACATTCATTTCGCAGAACAAGGAAAAGAAACTTGAAGAGATCAAGTCCAAGATGAGTCTTGACGATCTGTTCTCCAAGATACAGGAAGGTAACTTAAAAGAGCTTAATCTTATCGTTAAAGCCGATGTTCAGGGTAGTGTGGAAGCCATCAAGCAGTCGCTTCTTAAACTGTCCAATGATGAGGTTGTGGTTAAGTGCATACACGGCGGCGTAGGTGCCATCAATGAATCCGATGTAACGCTTGCCAGTGCTTCGAATGCGATAATCATAGGATTTAACGTTCGCGCCGATGCCATGGTCAAGGCAACCGCAGATCACGAAGGCGTTGAGATCAAGCTTTACAGAGTCATCTATCAGATAATCGAGGACGTTGAAGCGGCCATGAAGGGTATGCTTGCTCCCGTATATGAAGAGAAGATCATCGGCCATGCGGAGGTAAGACAGATATTCAAAGCTTCGGCTATCGGTAATATCGCAGGTTCCTATGTGCTTGACGGTATCTTCCAGCGTAACTGCAAGGTACGTATCAGACGAGGCGAGGAGCAGATCTACGAAGGCGAACTTGCATCACTTAAGAGATTCAAAGATGATGTCAAGGAAGTTAAAGCCGGATTTGAATGCGGACTTGTATTTGATGGATTTGACGCCATGCAGGAGCTTGATATCGTGGAAGCATATGTAATGGTGGAGGTTCCCAGAACGTGAGAAAGAACAGCATCAAAAACATACGTATAAACGAGGAAGTATACAGAGAACTTGCAAATCTTATCAGAAGCGGTGAGATCAAGGACCCCCGCATCAGCGAATTTACAAGCGTTGTTGCGGTGGAGGTTGCTCCCGACCTTAAGACCTGCAAGGCTTATATAAGTGTGCTCGGCGACGACGAGGCTTTAAAGAACACATATCTCGGCCTTAAGAGTGCCGAAGGTTTTATCAAAAGAGAACTCGCAAGGCGCATAAATTTACGAAACACTCCCTCGATAACGTTCATTATGGACAGATCTATAGAGTACGGTGTCAACATGACCAAACTCATTGAGGATGTAAACAGAGCGGATGATGAATCTAAACAGTGAACTGAAAAATGTAAAAAGCGTTGCCATAACCGGGCATATAAGACCGGACGGTGACTGTGTGGGCAGCACAATGGCCGCATATCTTTACATCACCAAAAACATGCCCGATATCGATGTTCATATTTATCTTGAAAAGCCTTCATCGGTCTTTGGATGCATAAAGGATATCGAAAAGATCGAAAATCCCAAAGGTGTCGATAAGGTATTTGATGCGGTGATATGTCTTGATACGGTAAAGAGCAGGACCGGTGACGCAGAGCACATATTTGACAAAGCTTCAAAAAAGATATGTATAGACCATCATATCACCAACGACGGTTCCGAAGGCGATGTGAATTACATAAGGCCCGAAGCATCAAGTGCATCGGAGATGTTATATGAATGCCTTGATAAGGACGGGATCGACTTAGAGATCGCCAAGGCTTTATATATCGGAATTATCCATGATACGGGAGTCTTCCAGTATTCAAACGTTTCACCGCTTACGCTTAATATAGCCGCGGATCTTATCGGATACGGTTTTGATTTCCCCACGATCATCATGGAAACCTTTTATGAAAAGACTTATCTTCAGAGCCAGATAATGGGTCGTGTTTTGTCGGAAAGCCTGATGGTCATGGACGGCCGTGTCAGTGTGGGTCATGTCGATCAGAAGATGGCAAAGTTTTACAATTCATTCCCGTATGATTATGACGGAATAGTCAATGCGCTCAAGCAGATAAAGGGAGTCGATGTTGCGATATTCATGCACGAACTCCCCGATCATAAATATAAGGTGAGCTTAAGATCTACGGATAAGATCGATGTTTCCAAAGTATGTGAGTACTACGGCGGCGGCGGTCACAAAAAAGCGGCCGGAGTCGTGATGGAAGGAAACTTCTACGATGTAGTCAATAATCTTACCGCACAGATAGCAAGACAATATGATTAACGGACTTATAAACGTATACAAAGAACCCGGCTTTACATCATTTGATGTTGTGGCCGTCTTAAGAGGCATAACGGGACAGCGCAAGATCGGCCATACCGGGACACTCGATCCCGCTGCCGAAGGCGTGCTCCCGGTAGCGCTCGGAAACGCAACAAAACTATGCGACATGCTTAATGATAAACACAAAGAGTATGTCGCTACATTTATGTTGGGGAAACGGACCGATACGCTTGATGATACGGGTGAAGTGCTTGAAGAACGTGAAGTTAAGGCGACCGAAGACGATATAGTTGCATCGGCACTTTCTTTTGTCGGAGGATACGATCAGTATCCGCCAATGTATTCGGCAAAGTGGGTAGACGGAAAACGCCTTTACGAACTTGCAAGACAGGGTGTCGAAGTAGAAAGAAAACCCGTGTTTGTCGAGATCTTCGATATTGAAGTAAAAGATGTGTCTTTACCTTTCGTGACGATCAGAGTCGAATGCGGGAAGGGAACTTATATAAGAAGTCTTTGCGAGGACATTGCCGCAAAATGCGGTGAACTCGCGGTGATGACAAAACTCATACGCACCGCTACGGGCGGTTTTACGATTGAAGATGCCAGGACTTTGAGTGAATTAAAAACCGTAAAAGAAACCGGAGATCTTTTAAGTATTGTGATACCGACCGACAGGGCGTTTACGGATCTGCCGGCAGTTACGGTAAGATACGAATACCGTAAAGTCATCGATAACGGCAATAAGCTTTATCCCGATATGACGGACCATCCCGGGAAATTCGATGATATAAAAAGAGTAAGAGTTTATAACGATGAAGGAGTTTTCTGCGCTTTATATGAAGCCGACCGGTCGGGAAAATTCATTAAACCGTGGAAGATGTTTTTGGCATAATGATCATAACTGACGGATTAACTGAAATTGAACAGGGAATATATACAAAAGTCGCTCTGGGCAAGTTTGACGGTATCCATATCGGACACCGAAAACTTTTGCATGAGATGATCTCATCGGATGACGGTCTTAAAAGTGTGATCTTTACGTTTGCACTGAATTCGCCCGTATCATTCAATCCCGAAAACACCTACATCTACGATGAGGCAAAAAGACGGGAAATATTTGAATCGCTCGGTGCCGATTATCTTGTGGAATATTATCTTGACGAGCCTGCGGCAGCCATGGATCCTAAGACTTTTGTGCGGGAGATACTCGTAAAAAGGCTTCACACAAAGTGTGTTTTTTGCGGGGAGGATCTGTCTTTCGGCTATAAAGGAAAGGGAAACGTTGAAACGATAAAAAGCCTTGAAGACGAACTCGGTATTTCGGTAAGAGTCATAGAAAAAGAAAAATACTCCGGCACCGACGTATCATCGACCAGGATCCGGAATGCGATCAGGAATAACGACATAGCGGATGCGGATGCGATGCTCGGAAGAGATAGAAAAGATTGAAAGCTTGCGATAGGGGGATTGTTGATTTTTATATTAACGCAACAAAAAAACATACTATATTTGTTTAAAAGCACACTTGATAGAAGTGTGTTTTTTTAATATATTAGGTATCGGAAAGCTTTTTTAATCATGGAGGAAAGCATCATGCCTTTTGCGGTGATCATGTCACTTTGTGGCGGTCTTGGTCTGTTTTTGTTCGGAATGCGCGAGATGAGCGACAGTATCGAAGCATTCGCCGGTGCAAAACTTCGTACTATTCTTGAAAAACTGACTACAAACCGATTTACCGGTATCATCGTAGGTTTGATCTTTACGGCAGCCATCCAGTCATCGTCGGCATGTACCGTGATGGTTGTCAGCTTCGTTAACTCCGGTCTTATGACTCTTACACAGGCTGCGGGTGTTATATTCGGTTCCAATATCGGTACGACCGTTACCGCATTGCTTGTTTCTTTTAAACTCGAAAGGATCGCTCCCATTATTCTGCTGGCAGGTGTTGCCACAGTCATGTTTTCCAAAAAGACATTTATAAAGAAGATCGCCGAGATCGTTACGGGATTCGGTGTTTTGTTCATGGGTTTAAGCTCTATGTCAGCTGCAATGGGTACCATGAAAGATTCGGAAACCGTACTTAACCTGTTTGAATCTCTTTCATCACCGTTACTCGGTTTATTGCTGGGCCTTGTACTTACCGCCATAATCCAGAGTTCATCGGTTACCGTCAGTATCATGGTCCTTATGGCAAACCAGGGACTTATGAGTCTTGAGATGTGTATGTATATCACGCTCGGATGTAACATAGGCGCATGTACTTCCGCAGTGCTTGCATCTCTTACGGGTAAAAAGGACGCAAAGCGTGCGGCACTCATACATGTGCTGTTCAATGTCATCGGTACGATCTTCATGTACGTTTTCTTTGCTGTCGATGTTGAGCAGTTCGTATGGATAATGTCGAAGATCGCGGGTAATGATGCCGGTAGGGTTGTGGCTCTTTCACACCTCTTCATCAAGATAATCCAGGTTATCATAATGACACCCTTCATCGGCCCCATCGTAAAACTGACTACTTTACTGATCCCGGGCGAAGACAAAAAGATCGGCTACAGAGAATCTTACCAGCTTAAATACATCGGCCAGAAAGTCGTATTCAATCCCGCTACTGCGGTTGTCGAAGTTATCAAGGAAGTTGACCGTATGGCATCTCTTGCGGGCGAAAACTTAAACCGCGCCATGAACGCATTGATAACGCTCGACGAAGAGGATATCGAGGAAGTTTATAAGGTTGAGGATAACATCAATTTCCTTAATCACGCCATTACCGATTATCTTGTAAAGATCAACCAGACCACGCTTCCGATCGAAGACTTGAAGTCCATAGGCGGACTGTTCCATGTGGTCAATGATATCGAGAGAATAGGCGATCATGCCGAGAACGTGGCTGACGCAGCCAAACAGCGTATAGAGACAGGTGTTTCTATATCACCTGCGGCACAAAAAGAACTCGGTATCATGCTTGATAAGGTCAATGAGGCCTTCAGACTGGCGGTAGAAGTATTTACCTACGGAAAAGAAGAGAATCTGTCCAAGATAAACGAACTTGAAGAGAGTATAGACGAACTTGAAAGACAGTATCAGGCCAACCACGTTGAACGTCTTACCAAAAACGAATGTACTCCCGAGGCCGGCATGATCTTCTCGGATATAGTATCGGGACTCGAAAGAGTAGCCGACCACTCGGTGAACATCGCTTATTCCATGATCCCGCCCGAAGAGAAGCAGGCCTGAAATATTTAAGAATTAAGAAGTTGCCAATAAAATCCTTTTTGGGCAAGCAGCTCATCGTGATTGCCCTGCTCTATGATATTGCCGTCCTTCATCACCAGTATGAGGTCGGCATTTCTTATTGTTGAAAGTCTGTGCGCCACTATGAAGCTCGTACGACCCTTCATGAGCGTATCAAAAGCGTCCGTGATCTTGCGTTCGGTACGGGTATCGATCGAGGATGTAGCTTCATCAAGTATAAGTATCGGCGGGAGATTTAACATAAGTCTTGCAATACACAAAAGCTGTTTCTGGCCTGCGGACAGGTTTCCGCCGTCCTGTGAAAGGACAGTGTCATAGCCGTTTTCAAGTCTCATTATAAAACTGTGCGCATGAGCTTTTTTGGCGGCGTCAACTATTTCTTCCATGGATGCTTCGGGATGACCGTATGCGATATTTCTGGCCACCGTATCGGATTTAAGCCATGTATCCTGAAGTACCATTCCTATCTGTTTTCTCAAGTCCTTTTTATGTATACGCGATGAAGGTATGCCGTCGTATAATATCGCTCCCTTATCGGGCTCGAAGAATCTCATCAGAAGGTTGATAAACGTTGTCTTACCGCATCCCGTAGGACCGACTATTGCGATATGCGAACCGCTCTTAACATCAAATGAGATATCGTATAAAAGGCGTTTTGTCTTGTCATAAGAAAAGCTGAGATCCCTTACGCTTACGTTGCCTTCAAGTACGGGAGATGAAGGATGATCTGCGGCGGGGGTTGCGTTTTCTTTTTCCGTGTCATCGGTATCAACTATGTCCACTGTATTTGCTTTATCCAAGAATTCAAAGATCCTTCCGGCACATGCGACCGCATTCTGAAATTCCGTTATAACGCCGGAGATTTCGTTAAAGGGCTTGGTGTACTGGTTGGCATAGCTTAAAAAGCATGAAAGAGTTCCGACCGTGAGTTTTCCGCCGCTTGATATTGACAAAAGTGCACCGAATATTCCTACGCTTGCATAAACGAGTCCGTTTACAAAACGCGTTACGGGGTTGGTGGTGGAAGAATAGAAGAGTGCTTTTAAATTAACTTTAGCGTATTCATCGTTTATTTCATCAAAGGCCTTTTCTTTGGCTTCTTCAGCCGAAAATGCCTTGATGAGCCGTACCGAATTGACGGATTCGTTGATAAAACCGGTCATTTTGCCCTGAAGAGAGGCCTGATGCTTAAAGTGAGTATATGTCTTTTTTGAAATGAACGCGGCGGCAAAGAGCGATACGGGAGTGATGAGCACCACAATTCCCGATATGATACCGTTTGTGACAAACATAAATATGAGTGTTCCCAAGATGGTGAGC
>CACYCC010000095.1 GCA_902772805.1 uncultured Lachnospiraceae bacterium
GTGCCGGGGTGCCGATTCCTGTTCGCTTCTGATGATATCAACAAGTTTAAGTTTACCGGTCACATGATCGAGACCGTATACATTTACATGATCCATGCCAAGATCTGCCGCAAGCAGGTATTTATCGTCTCTTGTCATCTTTACGCATGAAACATGAGGATGGAAATTACGCTCAGCAACGCTTCCCATACCTTTAAGATAGATCTCATCGGTAATATCTCCGGCCGAACCGTCTTTGTTGATCCGAAGAGCCGTTATCTTGCCGTCATGATATCCTGCAACAAAAAGAAACTTATCGTCATATGATGTGGACAGATAACATCCTCTCATACCGTTGATAGATGCGAGCGATAATTTTTTAAGCGATCCGTCTTTTAATACTTTATACGATTCAACCCCGAGGTCGGTTATGGAATACAGGTATTTATGATCGTGGGAAATTGTTATATAAGATGAATTTGATACTTTTACATGATCTTTTTCGGTAAATCTTCCCTTTTTCATGTCAACATCATAGATCGAGATACCGAATTCCGTTCCCTGAGTATAACTTGATACATATGCAACATATTTATTCATGATACCGGTCTCCGTTCCTAAAATCTTTTATGATTATAACATAACGGAGCATTTATAGTAAATGCTCCGTAAAGTTCATATAAATGTGATCTGTAAGGTTCACAACAATGTGAAGATTTCATCAGATATTTTCTGCAATGACTTTATATTCATGGGTTGCCACATATTTGCAATATTCAACCGATGTGACAATACCGGGTATGAATAACAGTAAGATCGTAAGCAGTGTTTCGACACCGACATAGCCGATGCAGTAAAAACACGCTTCCCGTAAGTTCCCTGCAAATGTAAGCTCCGGCCTTGAGTAGAAAATGACGAAATTTATGATACTGCTTATAAATCTGAGTGCCATTGCAAAAAGATATCCCATTCTTAAGAACTTGTTTTCAACAGGCTTTCCGACGTTATAACGGGTAAGGTATTCTTTTCTGTTCTTAAAAGGAGCCGCAAAGAATCCGCCGATACCAACAACGCCGTAACTGAAGATATAGTCAAATACTTCCGCGACAATATGATCCTTGGCAAGAATATTAAAGGCATAATCCGTCCCGAACTTTAACCCGCCAAACAAAAGCGCAAATATAAGGCCTTTAAATCCGCCGTAAAAATATCCGATAAGATAAAGAAAAAGCATGGAAAACCAGGTCACTTCACCGCCTTCGTTTAAAGGTATGAGTCTGAAGTACGAAAACGCCCAGGCGATAAAAATAAGAACTGCGATCCAGAAAGGCTTGTTATTCCATAATATGTGATTGTAATTTTTCATTCCCAAAGATTTATTCGATCTCATTTTTTCGGTTTCATTCCTCATCTTTTCGGGTATGGAGATTACGTTCCTGCTCAAATTTCTTGCGTCTTTCGTTTATAAACAAAGCCAGCGCAAATATGATAAGACCGCCCCAGACACATACATCAAAGAAATTTGAAAGAAGCGTATCCGATACATTTACCAGCTCACCGTTTTCATTGATCGTTCCGATGCTTTCGGGATGACCGGTGAGTTCGCCGAGCTTAATGTAAAATGCCGATATTTTCTCGAAAAGATAATCTCTTACCTGGAATATGGCAAGTATCGCGCCCAGGACACCGAGTATCCAGTTGGTTCTCTTCTCATTCTTGGCCGAGTTTACTTCTACGATATTCTCAAGATATTCCTGTTCTTTTTCGTATTTTTCTTTTAACTCGTCGTTTTCAAAAGCCTTACGTATCTGCTCGGCTTCCATCTGAGTGCCGTAATATTTGAAATTTCCCGTATCCCAGAGTTTAAGCGTACGTCCGTATTCTTTGTAGATGTCGCTTATGTATTCGTTGGGAACGTCGCCCTCATGTTCGAGCGCAACGCCTACTTTACGACTTAATTTTGTAAGAGATGTATTTTGCAAAAGAACAAGTTCGACAATAAATACATATGTGGCGGCATCTTCTATCTTCTGGTCACCGTTGTCGAACGTATCAAGTATCATCACAAGACTTACGGGTGACATATAAGCTTCGTAATAGTCATATATTGCAAGATTGGTTGTGAGCTGTTCGCGAAGCTTTTCGTATTTCTTGATATAAAAATCCTGATGAACACTGAAATATGTTTCACCCGTTAAGATGTTCATCAGTTCCTGATCTTTGTAATTTTTCTTTTTGATCGCCAAATCACCGGGAACATCGTCTTCAAGGTCGTATTGTCCGCCGTTTAAGGGCTTTTTGTTCATGCAATAAAAAGCTTTGCCTCGTCCGCAGACTACAAGATCGTATTTGGCTTTAAGATCTTCGGTGATGCTTATATAGTGGTAAAAACCGAATTCATCGACATATGAACGTTTTTCAAGTTTCATCTTGGAAAGCTGATCGCCCACCATCGATGATGAATATTTGCAGTCCGGAAGATATATTACAAGGACGTACATATGGGCGCTTCTGTATGCAAGCAGTAAAAGATCCGCTTTTTCTTCGCCCACCGTTTCACCTATGGCGGTCCTGCCGTCTCTTGCGGCATCGTCTTCGATGTAACGGTCGGTCATATGCTTAAAAAGACATTCGCCGAGATATATACGTTCAAGGTCGTTTTTGATAAAGCCGCTGTACTCGTAATCCATGAAATAGTTAAGGTTTTCAAGGAGTTTGTACGTTTTCTTTTTGCCGGTATCATCGTCGTCGCTTCCGGGGATTATGCCGTTGTAATAGCATTTTTCTTTCTTTTCGGCGGATGATAAATGACTGTTTTTAAGATCGAAATCCCGTATCAGTTTATCGATCTTGTTATTCTCGGTATTTTCGGCAAGCGGAACAAAGAGGTATATGTCGTCTTTGTGGGTTTTATGATATATACGCTTTTCTTTTAAACAGTCAAGATAATAACCCCAGCAAAGATATACTCTTTCATGATAATCGGTATCGACATCACTGCCGGCCTCTTCGTCATATCGTTTTATTATCTCGTTGCCTGTTTCGCCTATTGCGTCAAAACCGTTTATATAATCGGATTCAACCGAAGTGTCGTAAGTATTTCCGGCAAGCTTAAATCTGTTTGCCTTGATCTCACGATGGCAATAGAAATTAAGCCCCCTTAAGAACTTTTCACCGTTCGGAGATATACATACGGCAGATATGGAATTTACGGGTGTAGCCGGAATGCCGCGTTCCTGGTCACCGTCAAGATCGTTTAAATAGTCAATGAAAGCATCCGTAAGCTGTGTGCTTGCATTTTTGCTGCGATGATCGGGATGAATGGCTACAGAGATTATAAAGATATTGTTTTTTGATTTATCGGGATAATATACGGGATTGATCTCGTCGGGCGTGATGTCGTCATCCCTGCATGTATTGTAGAAATCAAGGACATCGCTATATTCGAAAGTTCTTGTGCTGTCCGGTTTCTGAATGGATAAGAAATGTGATATTATCTCATCTTTATCGTAAGAAACAACGTTTTCCCGGCTTTTAACGGCTCCGACGGGTTCAAAATATGATTCGGGATCAAATCCGGCGAACTCTTCTTCGGATTCCTCGGGCAATCTGACCGGTCCCGTTATCTGATCGAACAGTTTGTCGCAAACGGGGAAGAAATTGATGTAGCCCACTATCGTTGTAAGACCTGTTTGTTTGTCTGTATCTGTGATACAGACAAAAGATCTTCTGTTACGCTCAAATCTTACGATCATGTTTTCAAGCGTACCCACAAATCCTTCGTCAATTGTACCGTATACGATCTTATCGATAGCCATGACCTGTCTAAGGTGCGAGACATTCATGTTCTCGCCCCTTAGTATGCCATATGTTTTTGTCTCTTTTTTGTCGGATTTACCCATTTAAACACCTTAGTAAGGATATTATTTTGATTTAAATTCTTTCCAGAGATCGTTAAGGAGTGAAGTCGTCTCTTCGTTGGCCTGGATACAAACTTCGCAGTTTACGATCGATGACTCGGGAGGAACGAGCGAAGGATCTTCGCGTTCTTCTTTGGAAAGTTTTTCGATGACTTTATCGTTGGGTGTTGAATAATAGATATATTCAAAGTTCTTCATACCGACATCGTCTCTGCAAAGGAAATCGAGGAACTGAGCGGCGTATTCGGGATGCTCACAGTTTTTGGTGATGCCCCAGCAGTCGATCCAGATATTCGAACCTTCCTTGGGAACTACGTAAGCCAAGTTATTATTGAA
>CACYCC010000096.1 GCA_902772805.1 uncultured Lachnospiraceae bacterium
GGCGGAACACTTGCGGCAAATCCTCTTTCATGTGTTGCCGGAACCGCAGCCATTCAGGAGATCGACAAAAACAACGCATGCGAGAAAGCCGGAAAGATGGGCGACCGTCTGTGCGACGGATTAAAGGAACTTCTTGACCGTTATTCGCTTCCGTTTGTGGCTTACAACCAGGGATCTATAGTTCACCTTGAGTGTACCGGAGCGATGAGCTTTGACTTCTCGTCACTTTCCTTCCTTAAGTCCGCAATGGGACTTTTAAAGAACAAGGAAATGATGTATGTGCGCAAGGATTCGATGGAAAGAATGGGAGCCGCATATATGGCCAACGGTATCGTAACGCTTGCGGGTTCAAGACTTTACACTTCGATGGCGGATACGCCCGAGATCATAGACGAAGCGCTTAACAGATTCGAAAATGTATTCAAGCACGTTAAAAAGACCGACAAAGGACTTGTAAAATAATAAAGCTGGGCTGCCCTCGGGCAGCCCTTTTTCTTTTGCCGGATCTATGGAAGCCCCCTTTTTCATTGCCCCGATATTCCAAGTATGCTATCATATTTAGGCAGGGCAAAAGAAAGATATGCCCTACTTTTACTAAGATCATGAGAGGGAAACTATGGGTAACGATTCAAAGACAACAACACTTAAACTCAACGGAAAAAGGACAGCCCTGATCGGATTTGCTTTCTTTGGCATACTCTTATTGTGGCAGGTATACGATTCATGGTGTCCCACCTTCTTAACGGACATATTCGCACGCCGCATGTACGGTCTGTCGTCTGCGGGCCTTAAGGCAAGCGATCCTTCCAAGATACTGAACGTCCAGTGGATAGTCGGTATCATAATGGCATGCGATAACTTGGCGGCTTTGATACTGCTTCCTTTATTCGGAAGCCTTTCCGACAAGACTCATTCATCGATCGGTAAGCGTATGCCCTACATACTTACGGGTACCTTTGTTGCCGCAGTCGCTTTCCCGTTCATTCCTCTTTTCTTCCACAAGAATAACATTGCCGGAATGGTAGTGATGATGGCGATAGTCCTCATGTTCATGATGATGTATCGTAACCCCGCCGTTGCGCTCATGCCCGACATCACACCGAAGCCTTTAAGAGCCAAGGCCAACGGTATCATCAACATCATGGGATATTTGGGCGGCGCATTTGCGACGGTTCTCGGTATATTTCTTAAGTTGAGCGATTATATCAATTCAGGCGACGAAGCCCGTAATGTCTGGACGATAGAGATACCCTTCATAGTCGCTTCGATCCTGATGGTGATCTCGGCCATGGTACTTTTCTTTACGATAAAAGAAAACAAACTTGCCGAGGAACTCAAAGATGAGATGGAAGAAGGCGAAAGACTTGCCGCCGTTGAAACGCCCATCGATGACGATAAGCCCATGAGCGCGGCCAACAAAAGGATGCTGCTTGCAATCCTCGGTGCGGAATTCTTATGGTTCATGGCCGACAATGCGATCGGAACGTATATAGGAAACTATGTTATCTATTATCTAAACTCTTCATCGAGTAAGACGATGATACTTACCATATTAGGCGGTGTCGCAAGCGTTGCAGGTTTTGCGACAGCCGGTGCGATAGCCGATAAGATCGGCCGCAAGTGGACGATCTCTTCGGGACTTGCCGTTACGATCGCGGCATATATCGTGATGTGCTTTGCAAGACCCACTGAAGTGGTTGTCGGAGCCAACGGAGAGTTTTCTTTCCCCACGCTTTTATTTGTGGTATGGGCCATAAAGGGTTACGGCATGGCACTTGTACATAACTGTTCGTTCCCTATGGTAGTGGAACTTTGTTCTTCCAAAAAGATCGGAAAGTTCACGGGTTACTACTATTCGGCAAGCATGTCGGCTCAGACCATCACCCCGATACTCTTGGGGCTTGTATTCAAGGCTTCGGGAAAGTGGGGAGCGCTTCCGATATATGCGGGTATCCTCGTGATATTAAGCTTTACGCTCTTTACGGTACTCGTTAAGAACATCAAGGCCCAAAAAGTTGCCAATGTTAAGGGACTCGAAGCACTTGACGGCGATTGAAATCATTCATAACAAGTGATAGAATGAAAAATCATTTTTACAAAAAGCCGATACTGTAGGCCGGCTTTTAAGGAGAATATATGTCCGAAGAAACAAGAAACGAGGTTTCTTTATCCGAAAACGAAGAAAAAGAAACCGAAAACACCAACTTTATCTACAATTTCATTAAAGAGGATATCGCCAAGGGCGGTCAGTACGAGGGTATGACGGTTCATACACGTTTTCCTCCGGAACCCAACGGATATCTTCATATAGGACACTGTAAGGCACTTTGCATAGATTTCGGAATGGCTGAGCGCTTTGGCGGAATATGCAATTTAAGAATGGATGACACAAACCCCGCCAAGGAAGATACCGAATATGTCGATGCCATCAAGCAGGACATTCACTGGCTCGGATTTGACTGGGGCGACAGATTTTTCTACGGTTCGGATTATTTCGACAAGGATTACGAGTATGCCATAGAACTCATCAAAAAAGGACTTGCCTATGTCTGCGAGCTTACGCCCGAAGAGTTCAAGGCAAACAGGGGAGATACTTCCACTCCCGCAACATCGCCCTACAGAGACAGACCGATCGAAGAAAACCTTGCGCTGTTTGAGAAAATGAAAAACGGTGAGATCGAGGAAGGCAAGATGACGCTTCGTGCCAAGATCGACCTTGCAAGCGGAAACTTCAACATGCGCGACCCCGTAATATACAGGATCAGATATATCAACCATCACAGACAGGGCACAAAGTGGTGCATCTTCCCGATGTATGATTTTGCCCATCCCATACAGGATGCGCTTGAAGGTATCACCCATTCGCTCTGTTCGCTTGAATATGAGGATCACAGGCCGTTATATGACTGGGTTGTGACAAATGTTTCCATACCTTATCACAAGCCCCGTCAGATCGAATTTGCGCGTCTCGGTATCGATCATACCGTTATGAGCAAAAGAAAACTTCGTCAGCTCGTGGAAGAGCATTACGTATCCGGATGGGACGATCCCAGAATGCCTACCCTGTGCGGTTTAAGACGCCGCGGTTATACGGCAGCTTCGATCCGTACTTTCTGTGATACCATCGGTGTTGCCAAGAGCACAAACATAATTGAATTCGCAGAGCTTGAAAGATGCTTAAGAGACGACCTTAACTTAACCGCAAAGCGTACCATGGCGGTAGTGGATCCCGTTAAACTTACCATTACCAACTATCCCGAAGGAAGATCGGAAGTGTTCGAGGTTGAAAACAATCCCATGGATCCCGATGCGGGCATGCATGAGATCACATTCACAAGAAACCTATGGATCGAAGCCGAAGACTTTATGGAAGAGCCAATTCCCAAGTATAAGAGACTCTATCCCGGTAACGAAGTAAGACTTAAAGGCGCTTATCTTATTACCTGTACGGGATGCCTTAAGGATGAGAACGGCAAAGTACTTGAAGTGTTTGCCGAATACGATCCCGAGTCCAGGGGAGGTAATCCCGCAGACGGACGAAAGGTAAAGGGTGCCACCATCCACTGGATCGACAGGGATAACTGTGTGGACGCCGAAGTAAGAGTTTACGACAATCTCTTTAATGACGTTCAGCCCGACGGACCGGACAAGAACTTCCTTGAATGCTTAAATCCCGACAGTCTTGTGGTTCTTAAGAACTGTAAGGTTGAACCCGCAATGGTGGATATTGCAAGAGA
>CACYCC010000097.1 GCA_902772805.1 uncultured Lachnospiraceae bacterium
GAAAAAGGTCTTTATGAAGCCGCAAAAGCTGAAAACAAGACGTTTTACGGTATCGATGTTAAGGTTCAGGAATCGTGTATCCTTAAAGCCGCAAGAGCATTCCTGGTATTCAAGGCCATTGAAGAACACGGTGAGATCATAGTTTCCCAGCCCTCAAGTCAGGATATCGAAGACGAAAAATTCGATTTCGATTTCAGTGTGATCGCTGTTTCGGGCGATCCGCTTGAGGATCTTTTAAAGGATATTAAAAACGTTTCCGAAATAGAATCCGCTACGGGTACAGCTCTTACCGACGCAGATTTCGCAAACATCGCCAAGGGTGATGAAGCTGAACCCGCAAAAGATGAAAAGAGCGAAGAAAAGAAGGATGAAAAGCCGGCAGCTCAGACGGTTGCAAATCCTCCCGCCAAAAAGGATGCCGCTGCGGGCAAGAACGAAAAGAAGGCAGTCGGCAAGCCCGTTGTTAACCGTACCGTTCGTGTTGATATCGAAAAACTCGATTCACTCATGAACCTTGTAAGTGAGCTTATCATTGCCAAGAACTCACTTGTATCCGCTACCAATTCGGATGAGAGCGGTCACAACAGCGTTTCCGAACATATAGAATATCTTGAAAGTGTTACCACGTCACTTCATGAATCCGTCATGAAGGTTCGAATGGTTCCCATTGAGAGTGTTGTCAGCAAGTTCCCTCGTATGATCAGAGATCTTCAGAAGACAAAAAAAAAAAAAATGGAACTGTATATGTCCGGTGAAGAGACAGAACTTGACCGTACGGTTGTTGATGAGATCGGCGATCCCCTTATGCACTTGTTAAGAAATGCCGCCGACCATGGTCTTGAATCGGCTGAAGTACGTAAGGAGAGAGGCAAGCCCGAAGTAGGTTCCATCTTCCTTGACGCTTATCAGGACGGTAACAACGTTGTCATCGAGGTAAGAGATGACGGTAACGGTATCGATGTTGAAAAGGTTCGCGAAAAAGCGATCGAGCGCGGTACCATCACTCCCGAACAGGCAGAGAGCATGACCTCCAAAGAGATCATTGACCTGCTGTTCCTTCCCAGCTTCTCTACCGCAAAGCAGATCTCCGAAGTATCCGGACGAGGCGTTGGTCTTGATGTAGTTAAATCCAAGATCGAGGCATTAAGCGGTGAAGTTGAAGTAAGAAGTACACTCGGTGAGGGAAGTACATGGATCGTTCGTCTTCCTTTGACGCTTGCCATCATCCAGGCTTTGATGGTAACCGTAGGCGGCGAGAAATATGCTATCTCTCTTGGCAGCATTCAGACTATAGAAGATATCCCCGCAGGCGATATACAGTTTGTACAGTCCAAAGAAGTTATCACTCTCCGTGGTAATGTTATACCGATAATCAGACTTAATAACGTACTTGATATCGAATCCACAAAATCTCCCGAAGACAATCTTATGGTTGTCATCGTTAAGAAGGGCGACAAGCTTGCAGGTCTTGTAGTTGACGAACTCATCGGCCAGCAGGAGATCGTTATAAAGTCCTTGGGAAAATATATCAGCAAGTGCAAGTTCATCAGTGGCGCAACGATTCTCGGCGACGGCGAAGTAGCGCTTATACTTGATGCCAATGCATTGATTTAAAGGAGGAACCGGTTATGGATGAGGCAAGACTTACAACTACAGCCAGCGGAAACAATATGCAGTATATAGTAATAAAGGTCGGCGATGAATCCTACGGAATCAACATTTCATTTGTTGAAAACATTTCCCGTATGGTCCATATAACCCGTGTACCCAAGGTTGCTTCTTATCTTAAGGGCGTTATCAATCTTCGCGGTGAGGTAATTCCCGTTATGAGTTTAAGACTTAAGATGGGTCTTGAAGATGCCGAATATACCAAGGCATCACGTATAATCATCTTAAAGCTCGAGCAGCACGGAACTATCGGCGTTATCGTTGATGAAGTCAAAGAAGTTGTTACTCTTGAGGAAGAACAGGTTGAAAAAGTATCCGCCGATGCCAATCAGGAGCATGCAAACTTCGTTTCGAGCGTGGGAAAATGCTCCACAGGCCTTATTTCCCTGCTTGACCTTAATGTTGTTGCAACCGAGAAAGAGTAAGTTGTAAAATAGACTTAAGGGATACAAAAAACTATCGTGTAATCGGAGGGATCATGAGCGATATTACATTGGAAAGCATGTCCGAGCAGTATTTTGACGTGCTTAAGGAATTGGGAAATATCGGTGCCGGAAATGCCACCACCGCCCTTGCCCAGATGCTTCAGTGCAAGGTTGACATGAAAGTCCCGCAGGTAAAACTCCTTGAGTTTTCGGAAGTCGGCGATCTGATGGGCGGCGAAGAGCAGATCATGGCAGGTATATATCTTTGTGTTGAAGGCGATATAACCGGAAGCATTATGTTTCTTTTGGAAAAAGAATCAGCCAGACATCTCGTCTCAAAGCTTATGGGAATGGAGATTCCCGATGAAGAATTTAACGAGATCGAGGTTTCGGCCCTTAAAGAGATCGGCAATATCATTACCGGTGCTTATCTTAACTCGCTTTCAACCATCACCAATTTAAAGATATTCCCTTCGGTACCCGATCTTACGATCGATATGGCGGGAGCGATCTTAAGCGTTCCCGCTATAGAATTCGGAACACTGGGTGACAAGATACTTCTTATCCAGACACAGTTTACCGATGATTACGAACTTGACGGATATTTTATCCTGGTGCCGGACCTGGAGTCTTATGCAAAAATATTGAAAGCGCTTGGACTCGGATAATCTTTTACTCAGGGGATAACGTGCGATATGAGTGAAATAATAAAGGTAGGCATGGCCGATCTTAAGACATGCAAGAGCCCGGACGGGATAACTACACTGGGGCTCGGTTCCTGCGTGGGAATTGCCATCAGGGATCCGATCACCAAGGTCGGTGGACTTGCACATGTAATGCTGCCTGATTCTACAACGATCAAACAGAACAACAATATTTATAAATTTGCGGATACGGGTATTGTGGAACTTGTAAGGCTTATGGAACTCGAAGGAGCCAAGAAGAGCCGTATGGTTGCCAAGATCGCGGGCGGAGCCCAGATGTTTGCGTTTCAGAACAAGTCGGACCTCGTAAGAGTCGGCGACAGAAACGTTGAATCCAGCAAGGCGACGTTAAAGAAACTCGGAATACCCATATTGGCTGAAGACACCGGCGAAAATTACGGTAGAACGGTAATATTCTATCCAGAGACCGGTGATTTTGTCATTCGTGCGGTCGGAAAAGCGGAAAGGACCATTTAAGCATGACCAGAAAAGAAATGCCGCTTTTATTAATGCTTGTGGCCGGACTTACCACCGCGTTGGTGGCATATTTTAAAGGATTCAATTTAAGCACGATGCTTATCGCTCTGTTGGCGACGCTCGTAGTGTTCTATATGATAGGCTGTATCATCAAGATGATACTTGATTCGTTTGATAAAAAGAACAATGCGAAGCTGGCAGATGAGGGATCCGTCATTGAAAAAGAACCTTCTCCGGAAACGGAGGGAGAGAATTCTTATGAAGATGGCAATCCCAATCCTTAAAGGACGGATTTGATACATGGACGAACAGGGTAAGAAAAAACTGTGGGAACAGTATGCAGCCTCCAAGACTCCCGAGTTAAGAGAGCAGCTTATCTTAGAGTATGCTCCCCTTGTTAAACTCGTGGCCGGAAGGCTAAGCATGTATTTGGGTTACAATGTTGAATATGATGATCTGGTAAGTTACGGTATTTTCGGTCTTATTGACGCAATAGACAAGTTTGAACTTGCCAAAGACGTTAAGTTTGAAACCTATGCAAGCTTAAGGATCAGAGGATCGATACTCGATCAGATCAGAAAAATGGACTGGATCCCCCGTACGGTAAGACAGCGTCAGCGTCAGATCGACACGGCCATGAAGGATATTGAGGCCGAGAAAGGGCGTCCCGCAACCGACGAAGAGATAGCTGTCAAGATCGGAATATCTTCCGATGAATTAAGTGACTGGCAGTCTCAGATGAAAGTCACAAATGTTGTTTCTTTAAATGAATTTATGGAATCGGGAAGTGAAGTACCCAATGAAAAGAACCTTACTTCTCATTTTGACGGTCCCGAGGAAGTAATGGAAAAAGCCGAGCTTAAACAGCAGCTGGCCGCTTCTTTGGAAGTACTTACCGAAAAAGAAAGAAAAGTCATTCTTTTGTATTATTACGAAGAATTAACCTTAAAGGAAATAAGTTATGTGCTGGAAGTTTCGGAATCAAGAATTTCGCAGCTTCACACAAGAGCTCTTCAGAAAATGAAAGAAAAGCTCGGAAAATATATGGGAATACTGTCATTGTAGGGTTTAAGCAGGGGGTATACAAATGAACGGATACTTTCAGATCGTCCAGAAAGCGCAGAAAATAAGCATTCGTGTTTATCCACCGACTGACGGCGGCGAGCCGGTCAGAAGGGAAGAGATCGTTGAATATCTTTCTTTAAAGAATATCACATACGAGCCCAAAGACCTTATGAATGCAATGATCGCTCAGGAAGTAACCGATGTTGACACCCTTGTTCCGTTTAAATTTGCAGACGGCGAGTTTGCAAGAGTATCGGTATCTCCCGATAACATGACGGTCATCATGAGAATGATCCCCCCTTATGAGGGCGGGGCAACCATGAACAAAAACGATATGATCTCCGAACTTAAAGCCCGCGGAGTAATATCGGGGATCAACGAAGCTGCAATAAATGATTTTTTACAGAACAGACAGTATTGTACCGATATTGTTGCCGCTGAAGGTACACCTCCCGTACAGGGCAGCGACGCAAGTATCGAGTATTTCTTTAATACAGACCCCAGAGTCCGTCCTACACTTAACGAGGACGGTTCCGTCGATTTCTTCCACTTAAATACCATCAACAATGTCAAAGAGGGTGCTTTACTGGCTACCCTTACTCCCGCTGTTTTCGGAAAACCCGGAGAGAACGTCAAGGGTGAGCGCATCAAGCCCCGGGACGTAAGACCGGCTATTCTTAAGTTTGGCCGAAACATCAGGCAGAGTGAAGACAAGTGCAACATTTATTCCGAAGTCAGCGGACATGTATCGCTCGTTGACGGCAAGGTCTTCGTTTCCAACATATTGGAAGTTGAAAACGTAGATAACTCCGTGGGAAATATCGAGTATGAAGGCAGTGTTACCGTTAACGGAAACGTATGTGAGAATTTCGCCATTAAGGCAAGCGGAAATATAGAAGTGCGTGGTGTTGTGGAAGGCGCAACGCTTGAAGCAGGCGAGAATATCACGATCGCGCGCGGCATGAATGGCATGCATAAAGGCGTGTTAAAAGCGGGCGGAAATATCATCAGTAAATTTATAGAGAACGCTACCGCTACGGCGGAGGGTTATATAGATTCCGAATCGATCATACACAGTAATGTCGTAGCCGGCACAGAGATCCATGCGGTCGGAAAGAGAGGCTTTATTTCCGGAGGACGTGCGTGTGCAACGGTATCCGTTTCGGTTAAAAACTTGGGTTCCCAGATGGGAACCGATACGGTGATAGAAGTCGGTATGGATGCAACGGTAAAGCAGACTGTTGTTGCTCTTCAAAAGGAGATCACCGAGTTAAACAAACAGCTTAATACCATAAAGCCGGTATTGGAAGGCGCCAGGATGAAACTTCAGAGCGGCGTTAAGATGTTACCCGATCAGATACAGCAGATCCAGCAGCTGGCGACCGTCAGCAAAAATCAGACCGCAAGGCTCAATGAATGTATGCAGGAGCTCGAGCAGTATCAGACGGTTCTCGATTCCGAGACACAAGGTCAGGTTATTGTTACCGGCGATGTTTATCCCGGAGTTAAGATATGTATTGGCGATGTTTCAATGGTTGTTAAATCACCCATGAAATACTGTCGTTTCATCAAGGAAGCCGGAGATGTAAAGATGGCTGCCATTTATTAAGGAGGTGCGTTGTGGCATTAGGTCCTATTGAATTGCAGGGTTCCATTAACAGACTTTCGGATTTTGCCATTCAGCGTCAGGCTGAAGATTCAAAGATCGCATCGGATCAGGCCGGAGTTGTTCAGCACATGAAGGATGAGACCGATAACAAGTCGAATGCCATCGTAAGAGCCGATGATGTATCAAACAACCAGAAACAGTTTGATGCACGAGAAAAAGGTTCCAACGAATACAGCGGAGACGGCGGTCGCAAAAAAAGAGGAGATAAAGATAAAGGGGATGACAAGGTCGTTGTAAAAGGGCGGCCAGGTTCTTTTGATATAAGGATTTAGTTTATTATGAGTACTGCATCAATCGTATTACTGGTATTGGGAGTGGTGTTCTTTGGAGCATCATTCTTTTTGCCGGATTTTGGAAAAAAAGAAGAAAACAAGTCACAGGAGATCGATGACAAGCTGATCAAACAGATGGTTGAGCGAGAAGTCATTGCCGCCAAGGAAAAGATCGAGGACATCGTTGATGAAACCGTCAATTATTCCGTGGAAAAGACCGAAAGACAGCTTGAGAAACTCTCCAACGAAAAGATAATGGCCGTCGACGAATATTCCGAGACGGTCTTAAAGCGTATCAACGAGAACCACAAAGAAGCGGTATTTCTTTATGATATGTTAAACGATAAGGGCGAGCAGCTCAAGAATTCCAATGAAGTCCTGAAAGTCAAGGACGAGGAGTTAAAAGAAAAAGACAGACAGCTCGAAGTAAAGGAAGAAGTTTTAAAAGTTAAAGATGAAGTCCTCAAGCAAAAAGATGAGGAAATAAAGGAAAGAACGGAAGAAGTCAAACAGGCCGTCAAGGAAGCCGTTATGGAAAGCGATGATTTTGTTCCGTTAAATGCGCCGAAAGTAAAACGCCCGGTAAGAAAACCCAATACCGGAAAAGTGGTAAAACCCGTTACAAACGGAGAGAAAGCTGTGCCGGAAGCAATGCCCGGCCAGGCCGTGGAGGCTGAAAATCCGCAGGAGAAGCTAAGCGCATCACGCCGTGTATCCTCACCCGAAGAAGTGGAGATACATTTCGACCGTGACAACGAGAGCCGCAAAAACAAAAACGAACAGATCCGTAAAATGCACAACGAGGGTAAATCCAACATGGCGATCGCCAAGGAACTCGGACTCGGTGTCGGAGAGGTTAAACTTGTGATAGATCTGTTTGCGAATAAGAAGTAGGACAAAGAAATGAATTTAAGATCGTATTTACGCGGAATAGGAGCGGGGCTTATCGTTGCGGCCCTGGTCCTTGGCTTTAACAAGCGTACAAAGATAAATGATGAATATGTAAAAAGAAGGGCAGCAGAGCTGGGAATGACCGAATCGTCAGTCCTTACGGACAAAAACAAAACGGATGTTTCCGCTGCCGAGGAGATCGTATCTTCGGTAAAGGCACCCGGTAATACGGATTCCGGTAATGCCGTTTCCGAAAATGATATATCGGCATCCGACGATCTGAGTGAAAACCCGATACTTGAGCCCGATAAAGTTACCGTTCCGCCCATTTTGCCGGGTGAAGACAAAGATGACGATAACAGCAACTCTTCAAAAGAAGATAAGGCGGGAAACGCTTCCGAAAATAATTCGGGAAACAGTGAAGATCCCGAGGAGATATCATCTCATTCCATAAATCCTCTGCCTGAAAATGAGAAGGGATTTGTGCAGGGTGAGGACGGTGCGACTATCACCGTAATAAGGGGCGACAGCTCGGTAAGCGTAGCAAGACGCCTGTACGAAGCGGGCCTTGTCGAGTCGGCTGTGGAATTCGATAAATATCTTTGCGATAACGGTTATGACAAAGTCATAAGCGTCGGAACATACGATATACATTACGGAATGGATTTTGCGGATATTGCGAAGCTCATCACACGAAGAAACTGATGAGACCGTTTATCCGTCAGATCGATAAAAAGAATGGTATAAAACGGAGTGAATATGGAGTATAAGAATTTTTTCAACGAGATCGGAGTATCCGATGAGGAAACAGCAAAAAGGCTTGAAGAGATAAAGCAGGAATATTTCTTCGGACCGGATAAAGTTTATTTTGATGCCGGTGACGACATGGGATATATCATGGATACGGGAAACAACGATGCACGTACCGAAGGAATGAGTTACGGCATGATGATCTGTGTCCAGCTTGATATGAAAGAACAGTTTGATCGCATCTGGAAATGGTCTAAGACCTACATGTTTATGTCTCACGGCTTCAATGAGGGCTATTTTGCATGGTCATGTGCGACAGACGGCACCAAGAATGCCAACGGTCCGGCACCCGACGGTGAAGAATATTATGCGCTTGCTCTTTTCTTTGCATCGGCAAGATGGGGCGACGGTGAGGGAATATTCAATTATTCGCAGGAAGCTCAGGAGATCCTTTCCGCAATGATCAATAAGGGCGGCCCCGACAGGGAAGGCGCGCCTATGTTCAATAATGAGAATCATCAGATCCTTTTCACACCCGGAAGTCCTTTCACGGATCCTTCGTATCACCTTCCGCATTTTTATGATATTTTTGCGACCCGCGCTTATCCCGAGGACAGAGATTTTCTCAAAAAAGCCGCAAGGGCAAGCCGCGAATATCTTATTAAGGCGTGTCATCCCGTTACGGGATTTTCACCCGAATATGCTGAATTTGACGGAGAAGGCTTAAGACACGATCTTCCCTGGACCAACGATCGTCACAGCAGATTCTATTCGGATTCGTACAGGACTGTGGCCAATATCTCTTTGGAACATATCTGGGGAGGAGAAGATATCGGTCAGACCGCGGCATGCGCAAAGATCCAACGGGCGCTTCTTGATGATATGCGCGCAAACGACTTTAAGATATATGAAGTGGACGGAACCGTTTACGGTACGGAAAAAGCCCTTCACCCCGTAGGACTTCTTGCAACGGTTGCCGAAACAGTGGCAGTGACCGGGATCGATGATGTTTCCAAAGAATGGCTTACCACATTCTGGAATACTCCGCTTAGGAAGGGAGAGCGCAGATATTACGATAATTGCCTTTACTTCTTTGCGTTCCTGGCTCTCAGCGGAAATTACAGGATCTATTAGGCGGTGTTGATGTGAATAAAACGTCAGGTTTTATCGGGAAGATATTGAGCATCATCTTAATAATGCTTTATTCCTTCCTGTTCTTGATCAATGCTTTTGGCACTACGGTTATAGACAAGGACTATAATCTGTTTCGTGAATATGCACATTTTGAGGTCAAATACCCTGTGATATCGCTTGCGATATTCGCAGGGCTTTTGTTGTTGTTTTTGCATCTTTTTAAAAGCGGTGTCATCGAAAAAGCAGATCCGCGGATCTGCAAGTGGACCGGCGCCGTAATGATCGCCGTGACCGGTATAGCCTGGGTATTTATCACCAAAGGAAGACCGCTTGCGGATCAGGAACAGATAAGTGTTATCGCGACTCATTTTATCAACAACGATTATTCGGATCTTGATACCGGCAGATATTTAAACAACTATCCTCATCAGCTTGGCATCATCGGTGTTGTCGAACTGCTTTATAAGATATTTCATACAACAGACTTTAGGCTGATCATGGTGATCAACGCACTTCTGTGCGCCGGGATATTTTTAAATCTTTATGATATTGCGAAAACACCGATTCCCGATAAGCGAAGACTTAATTATTTATCCCTGTTGTTTGTCCTTATGCCCGTATTTCCCATGCATTCCTTTTTTGTATACGGGAATCTCTTCGGACTGTTTTTTGCAACTCTCGGGATAAGGCTTATGATAAGGGCCCTGACCGCTTCATGTGAAAAGATCGCGGGAAAGATCCTGCCGGGTATCGGCGCTTTATTTTCATTTACGCTCGCTGATATTTGCAAAAACAATACACTTATCATTACGATAGCTTCGATCATATGCGGTCTTATTTATGTTTTAACTTCTATAACCGTAAGATCCGGCGACAGATCCGGCGAAATGCCCGAAAACGGCCGTGACCGTAAGCCGCTTGGGACCATGCTCTTTGACCTTGCCATCGTTTTGCTGATCTTCCTTTCATTTTTGGGAATGAAGCCCGTATACAGCCATTACGAGCATGTTTCGGGTAAGGAGATACTTGCGGGAATGCCTAAGACTCTTTGGATATCAATGGGTCTGCAGGACGGAATGCAGGAGTGGGGGTGCGGTACAAACGGCTGGTATAACGGTTATTCGGTCGAAACGTTCGAAGCATGTGAATATGATGCAGCTCTTTCCGACAAAGTCGCAAGGGCAGATATAGATAAACGACTTTTGTTTTTTAAAGATCATCCCGGTGAGGGTATATCGTTTTTTAAAGAAAAGATCGTTACGCAGTGGAGCGAACCGACATATCAGGCTTTCTGGATGATAGATGCTTTTGACAATCACGGTGAACTCGGTGCGTTGGCAACAAGCCTTATATCGGGGAAACTGAGGCATATCATCTCGGTATGGATGCGTGTTTTTGTTTTGCTCGTGTGGTTCGGTAATATTGTTTTTGCCGTTAAGACATTTAAGAAACCTGAGTGGCTTACGCTTATCCTGTCTGTTTCGCTGCTCGGAGGTTTTTTGTTTCACATCATATGGGAAGCAAAGGCTTTATATACGCTTTCTTATATGATCCTTTCTTTACCGACTGCGGTATGCGGTCTTATCGCGCTGCCCGGGTTCATCAAAGATCCGGATAAGACAGGCGACCGGAACGATACTTTAGCGATCGCAGAGGATACCAAAGCAGGGGATACATCGGGTAAAAAGAACATACTTGAAAAATACCGGACCGAAATAATGGGTTTTGCGGCACTTTGCATTTTTGTATTTCATGCCGTACGCCCGTCCTTTTCCTTAAAGATCGGAGATGCCGATATTTTGTCATTCCTTGTCAGGATCGGATTTTCGGGAGTTGACGTTTTCTTTTTCTTATCGGGCATGGGACTTGTGCGGTCGATGGCAAAGAACAGTCTCGGAAACTATTATATTCACCGTATCTCGCGCGTTTACTTCCCGTTCCTTCTGATCGGCCTTTTGCATATTCCGGTATATGGCATCGGAATTGCCGAATGTTTAAAGCGGGTTACGGGATATTCATTCTATTTCGGATACATGTATTCGCTTTTGTGGTTTGTTCCCGCCATATTGACGCTTTATTATTTCTTCCCGCTTTACTATATGATCATTTCAAGGATCCGCAGAAAAGTGGCGTTTACCGTCATATGCATCGCAGTCTGGTTTGTCATCAGCATGATCTTTGCCGATTCAGGCTCATACCTTTACGGCTTCACCAACAGGATACCCATATTCCTGGTGGGAGTTCTTTATGCTTATACCCGTGAAAACAAGATCACTTTGGGCAGGTTTATCGCTTCCGTCATAACTTTGGCGGCAGGTCTGGTATGTCTGTTTCTTGCGGAAGTTAAAAATGTTTCCTTTATTTTGCCGGTTTCGGACTGCGCGATCCCGACTTTCCTGGTTGCCGTATCCCTTCCTTTTGTATTGGCGGGCATATTTGAAAAGTTTAACGGCAAAAAGATCATGGGGATGGTCGGAAAGATACTTGGATTTTTCGGAAAGATGTCACTTGAATTTTACTGTGTACAGGAAATACTTGTATATCTTTTAAAAGATACGTCCGGACTTAAACTTCCGAACGTGCTTATGAATCTTTTGCTTTTTGCAAGCTGCACCGTCGCGGGGTATATACTGTACCGCATTACCGCCGTGGTTTCGGGGCTTATCAGAAAGATAAAGTTTGCGGGCTGAAATAAATGCCTTTAGTACCCGTCGCCGACAGGTGAAGCGACCTGATCGTCTTTATATATCATATATGTGAAATAAGCGAATACGAACAGTTCTATAAATACATCCGCACGGAGTATTCCGTTGTCGAATGCCATTATCTGAGCGTATGACATGAAACTCAAAAATGCCGAGAATACGGCGAATTTGATGTATTTCTTGTCAAGAAACGCAAGTATTATGAGTAAAAGGTCCAGAATATAGGCATATCTTTCATGCATTCCGGGTAAAAAGAAAATGCACACCCACATAAACCATGCCAC
>CACYCC010000098.1 GCA_902772805.1 uncultured Lachnospiraceae bacterium
CGCTATGATATCATTCCATGAGAAACGGACAACTGTACGCGCCGTAAAGACATACAAAGCGGTGCATACGCGATGGATTTTTAGGGTTAGGCACTTAAACCCGGGAGGGATCATGGCTTCAACGACGGATTATTATGTTGTCAAAGAAAAAGCATTGCCCGAAGTTCTGTTAAATGTTGTAAAAGCCAAGAAACTTCTTGAGACCAGGAAAGTTTCTTCCGTTCAGGAGGCTGCTGAGGCGGTCGGTATCAGCCGTTCGAGCTTCTATAAATATAAAGACGATATTTTTCTTTTTCATGACAATTCACAGGGTACGACGATCACTATAACGTTCCAGATGGATGATGAACCCGGGCTTTTGTCCGATGTTTTAAAGATAATAGCCGCTCACGGCGCCAACATCCTTACGATCCATCAGTCCATCCCGATCAACGGCATGGCAACGCTTTCTTTAAGTATCCAGATCCTTGAGACCACACAGGATGCGGCATCGATGATAGCGATGATGGAAGAAACGAACGGTGTTCACAACGTACAGCTGATCGCCAAGGAATAGCGGGCGGCGGCAAACAAAGAAACGACCACAAACCGGCGGCATGGTCTGCCGGATAATATAGGAGAAGAGATAAATGATAAATGTAGCGGTATTTGGTTACGGAACGGTAGGATCCGGAACCGTTGAAGTATTGATGGACAACGGAGATATCATCGAGAACACCGTCCATGACAGGATCAACGTCAAGTCCATACTCGATCTTAGAGATTTCCCGGGAGACAAGTACGAGTCACGCATCGTTCACGATGTCGACGAGATCATAAACGACCCCGAGATCTCCATCATCTGCGAGACTATGGGCGGTACGGGTGCCGCATATAAATTCACCAGAATGGCGCTTGAAGCAGGCAAGAGCGTGTGCACTTCCAACAAAGAGATGGTCGCATCCCACGGTGCGGAGATGATCGCACTCGCCAAAGCCCACAACTGCAGCTACAAGTTCGAAGCGAGCGTAGGCGGCGGAATTCCGATAATCCGTCCCCTTGAGACTTCTCTTACGGCCGATGTCATCTTATCCGTATGCGGCATAGTAAACGGTACGACCAACTACATGCTTACCAAGATGGAAAAAGAAAACGCCGAATTTGCCGATGTTCTTAAAAAGGCTCAGGCAAACGGATATGCGGAAGCCGATCCCACGGCTGACATCGAAGGTTTCGATGCCTGCAGAAAGATCGCGATCCTTGCTTCTCTTGTATATAAAAAGACGGTTAAATACGAAGACATTCCCACAGAGGGTATCAAAAATATTTCCGCAAGAGACATAAAGTATGCGGGACACCTCGGAAGAAAGATCAAACTTCTTGCAAGATATGAAAGCAACAACAATATCCGTTATGCGATGGTTGCTCCGTTTATGCTCCTTCCCGAGAATCCGCTTTATCACGTCGATGACGTTTTCAACGCCATCAAGGTAACCGGAAACATGCTCGGTGATGCGACGTTTTACGGAAAAGGCGCAGGAAGGCTTGCCACAGCCAGCGCGGTAGCGGGAGACGTTGTTGAATGCGCCTGCAATTTGGGAAAATCCCTCACATCTGATCTTAGTGCCGAAACGGTTTCTTTTGACGGATTCAAAAAAGCTTCAAGGCGGTTTTTCGTACGCGTGGGCGCCGAAGTGACGGCCGAAGCCCGCGAAGCGTTACCGGTCGAAGAGGAAGTTAAGGTCGGTTTTTATGATGAGTTTGCGTTTGTTACCAAAGAGATGACAGAAGGTGATTTCGCTGTGGCAAAAGAAAAACTGGGCGCGGGGATCATCAATTTCATCAGGTTGGAAGACACATCTGCGATATGATCATTTTAGGCATTCCGGCGAGATACCTGCCGGAATGTTTTGATGATAAATGCATTTAATGAAAGGGTATATCAATGAAATACGTGATTGTTTTGTGCGACGGCATGGCCGATGAGCCGATAGAAGAGCTCGGTGGCAAGACGCCGCTTGAATATGCCAAAACTCCGAACATCGACAGGATGGCGCCTGTTTCGGAGATCGGAATGGCTCACACCATTCCCGAGGGCATGAATCCGGGTTCGGACACTGCGAACCTTGCGGTTTTGGGATACAATCCCAGAAAGTATTATTCGGGACGTTCGCCCCTTGAAGCGCTTTCGATAGGCGTTGACATGCAGGTCGGTGATGTGGCGGTTCGCTGCAATACCGTAACTCTTTCCGAGGAAGATGTACCGTTTGAGGATCTTACGATCATCGATCACAGTGCGGGCGAGATCTCTACATCGGATTGTGCGATACTGGTAGACGCGGTATCAAAAGAACTTGCAAACGAAAGGTTTTCTTTTTACGTAGGAACAAGTTACAGACACTGTCTCATAGACAAAGCGGGAAAAGTATTTGAAGATCTTACACCCCCGCATGACATACTTACAAAGCGGATCGGCGATTATCTTCCCAAGGATCCCGTTTACCGCGAGATGATGGAGAAAAGCTACAGGATCCTCAAAGATCATCCCATCAATACAGAGCGTAAAAAGAACGGACTTAATCCCGCCAACTGCTGCTGGTTCTGGGGCGCAGGCACGAAACCCATGCTCGATCCCTTCAAGGAAAAGACGGGCCTTAATGCCGCAATGATATCGGCGGTCGATCTTTTAAAGGGTATTGCTGTGGGCGCCGATATGAAAGTTATTGCGGTTGAGGGCGCAAACGGCGGACTTAACACCAACTACGAAGGAAAATGCGACGCAGCCTTCAACGTACTTAAAGGTGATGACTGCGATTTCGTATACATCCATATCGAGGCACCCGATGAGATGGGACATCAGGGAAGCTACGAACGTAAGATCAAAGCGATCGAGAACATTGATACCCGCATAATAGGGCCTCTTTGCGAGAAACTTGGGGCTGCTGGCATTGATTTCAGGATGATGATCCTTCCCGATCATCCCACGCCCGTAAGGCTCAGGACACATACACCCAATCCGATCCCTTATATGATCTACGACAGTACCAAGGATTTGGGATGCGGACTTGAGTATACCGAAAAGTCGGCTTCGGGATCCGCGATCGATGTTAAAAACGGATATATGCTAATCAATCGTTTGATCGAACGCGACTGATAAAGCGGATAAGACGGACGATCAAAAATAAATTCAGTGAGGAAAGAAATGAGTAAGGTAGTTAAATTCGGCGGAAGTTCACTTGCAAGCGCCGAGCAGTTCAAAAAAGTGGGAAATATCATCAAGGCAGACCGTGAGAGAAGATACGTTGTTCCCTCGGCTCCCGGAAAGAGATTTCCCAAGGACAAGAAAGTTACGGATATGCTTTATTCCTGC
>CACYCC010000099.1 GCA_902772805.1 uncultured Lachnospiraceae bacterium
TCTCAATGAATTCAATGTTGTAGCCTCCGAGATCCGCGAAGGGCTCAAAGAAAGCAAACTCGTACCTCTTTCGGCCACATCGGATGTCATGAAGATAATCGATGAGTGTCGCCGCCAGATGAATCTAAGATATCCGTTCGAATAACAGAAACGGTAATATATATACATTCGAACCTTTCCGCAGCGTCGGCGCTTAACGAGATGGTTTACCATCGAGTTTTAGCGCGTGGCGGATTTTTCGCCACGGTCCGCTACGCGAGGACATAAGCGAGAGCGTGGTGAGAATGTGATATATATTACCGTTTAGATTTTCCCACAGATCCCCGTTCGACGAACTGAGGTCTTAACATCGTTTTACTGATAGATACTTTATGTATCAGGGAATTAAGCGTAAAATACGCGCATTTACCGAGTTCGGTACGGTCCTGGCGTATAGTCGACAACTGCGGAGTAAGTTCCGAAGCGATGGGAAGATCGTCAAAACCGATAACGCTTATATCATCGGGGATCTTAAGACCTTCGCTCTTGCAGACTTCGTAAACACCGCTTGCTATGAGATCGTTACCGCACAGGATCGCCGTTGCACCTTCTTTTAACATACCCGGAACATGGTATCTTGCACTGTCGGCAACATAGTAGCCGTATGCGGTAAGTTTGCTGTCGGGTTTAAGTCCGACTTCCTTTAATGCATTTATATATGCGGCCTGACGCTGCTCGGATACCCACGAGTTGGGAGATCCGTTAAGGAATGCGATCTTTCTGTGGCCTTCGTCATACAGTTTCCTGACAGCCATTTCGATCCCTTCACCGGAATCGGTACCCACATATCCGACGCGCTGGTTAAGCGGAACATAGTTATCCAGTAAAGCGGTAGGGATGTCCGTATGAGCGATCTGACCCATCCAGTTGTCCTTTAATGCAAATCCCATTGCAAACGCACCGAGATAACCGTGCTTGAGCATATATGTATTATATTTTTCGCGGGACATAAGTCTTGGAGTGACGGGAACGACATTGACAGCCCAGTTGTCTCTGTAGGCCATCTGTCTGAAACCGAGTATGAGATCGTAACCGAAATCATCCTCATGTTCGTACTCCATGTTTTCCACTAAAATGGCAAGCTTTTTATGTTCTTCCTTGCGCATTTTCTTGGTGCGGTATCCCATTTCGACCGCAGTGTCGAGTACGAGCTGTCTTAATTCTTCACTTATATCCGGTGCACCGTTAAGTCCTTTGGATACGGTGCTTACCGCTACGCCGAGCCTGTCGGCGATATCTTTGATGGTAGCCATTTCGTCTCCTTACCTTACATAAGTATAGGCTCATTTTCTTTCGTTTTCAAGAAGAATTTTCGTTAAATTTTCGTAATAAATACAATAGGAGCCCGATCGCCGCAGGCTATATATACCTTGTATGCTCGTGAACATAATTAAGAGAGCCCATCCGTAGGATGAGCTCTCTTAGTAAAAGGGGAATTTTATTTGGAATGCAATAAGTAACTTATTGACAAGTTCATAATATCATATCAAAGGGATCACAATAATACTAAATTGAGCAAAAATAAGATTATTTTGAGTTACTTTCCTTCGATATAATTTCGGTGGACCGCTATTTCCTGAGGAACTTCAACGCCCGAAGATTTAAGCTTTTGGATAACATTGTCGAGATGATGGATCTTTTGTGCTATCTTAACTTCATAGTGTTCGAATGTATCCTTGAATAACGGGTTTGAAGCCATTTTCTGCCTTAACTCTGCGGGGAAAGGACAGTATGTACACATGATCGATCTTACGACTTTGTTAAGTCTGGGTGAACCGGTTCCTTCATAGATCACCCAGATGATATAATCGCGCACAAACATTTCCTTAAAGGAATTTTTGGCTTTGACAAGGCCGGTCTTGATCTTTTCTTTGGCATCCTGTGAGAGTTCGTTGTTCTTTCTGTAGAACTGTATGTAATCGAAATACTCACTCGTAAGCGACCTGTCGGAGACATCGTTCCAGCGGGCACCCTGTACACGCTTGCACATTTCCCATCTGTATTCGCCGACGAGACGTACAAATGAGCCATAGATATCTTCCATATGGAAAACGGATATCATAAATCTTGCGGGAGTCGTACGTTTTCTTCCTTCGATCTCCTGCCACATTACGGCTCTGGTCCCGACATTCGGCATTAAGATGATGTTCGGCATGACTTCAACAGCCACAAATTCCTTGGGGATTCCCGCTTTTTCGTTGGTATATACGGTTTCTCTGTAAAATGCGCCGTAATCGACTTTTTTGATATCTTCATAAGCCTTTTCGATGGCATCTATGGTTACAAGACACTGCGAAAGAGGCTTGATGATGTTGTGTTCACTGAATACCGGACAGAATACCGAGAGTCTTCCGTAAGTGACTTTGTTGACCATCGGGAACATGTTCTCGATCTCAAACTTAAGTCTTTCGTCGGGATCGGCCGAGAGTCTGATCTCATCTTCGGCGGATATCTTGCCGGCTACCTTAAGTTCGTGAAGCTTTGAAAGATAATCCGTATCAAACTCGTTGCGGCTGGGATCCTTTTTCATGGTATATACCGCTCGCAGCCATTCGCTTGCCGTATAGATGCCCTTCGAAGCATCACCTGAAAAGGTCTTGGCAAGAGAATAAAGATAATTGGCATTCGCTCCGCCGGCGAGTTCTTCGTCAACATATCCGAAGTTAAGGAACATTCTGATGATAGGGGGCGGAAGAACTTCATTAAAGCTTTGTTTTAAAACGCCAAGATATACATCATAAAACAGCTTTGAAAGTTCAAGACGTATCTTTCTGGCATTGTCGTCTGAAGCGGTCTTGTCGGAAAGCTTTTTAAACTTGGTGACGAGTTCCCTGAACATGTTGGCCTGTTCGGGCCGGATATCACCGTATTCAAGTATTTTATCAAGCGAATTGGAAAGATCGGCAGAGGGAGCTTCCTCGCCGGTTTCATCCGTCTCTCCTGCGCCCGTTGTGCCGACGGCCTGCAATTTAGTGCGGTAAGAAGAAACTCTTTCATATATAAGGTCGGTATCGATCACGGGACGGGTCTTTAAAAGGTCGACGATCGACTCGATAAGAGCCTTTATCTTTTCCGCATCCGGAGAATCGTGCTTTAATCGGAACAAAAGGGATGTAAAGAGGTCGAACATGTCGATGCCGCTTTCCTGCATAAATACGCCCATTTTCTCGGAATAGAAGTCGTTCATCACATCTATTACGGACAATGCGGCATGAATATCGGTGCTTGCTTTTTTGATAAAGCCTGCAATATAAGCGGGAAAATCACAGAACGCGGCCTTGACTTCGGGAGTAAATTCACGGAATGATGCGTAATATCCCAACAGCCAGTCGTCTATGTCCTCTTCAAGAGAAAATTCGGAAAAAGAATCAAACTGCGGCAGAGAACGGGAGATAACGTTGTTCTTGGCACAGATTGAAATATATTTATCGTAGTATTCAAGGCACAGGCCATAGATCTTTGAACAGTTGTCCTTGGTACGTGCATAGAGGGTAAGTATCAGAAGAACCTGGTTGACCATGGAATTGAACATCATCTTCCCAATCTCTGCATTTTTGCTGCAAAGATCCTTTATGGATTGAGATGATTTACACGGGAAAGGCACCAGTACGGCAGGTTCGTCAACTGTATAAGTAAAGAAATTCGACTCAAAGGCAATATCGCAAAGACCAATGACATCACCTTTTTTAAGAGTGATCTCGCCGCCGGAAAAACGGGCTTTAACCGTGCCCTGCGTTATCACATGGACCGCGGTGTTTATCTGACCTTCAGATGCGATTGTAAAGCCGGTGGCAAGTTCCTTGGATGCCATTATTTCCTCCGAGTCATTGTGCCCGGTCCTGTGCATGGACGGGCGGTTAGAAATAGCAGATTTTATTATACTATATTTAAGCGAAAAAAAGAATCACCTGAATGTTTATTGTTAAGGTGCGCCGTTGATTTTTTTACTGTTTATGTTAAAATGTCATTAATGCGGAAACAACGGGGGTTACCGACTGATGAAAGAGACAAATCTTATTGCCTTAAGAAAAGACATCGAATGTTTGCTTGAATATGTTCCGTGGCTCACCAAAAAGCGCGGATCCGATGTATCTCAGGTTTACAATGAAAACAATCTTTCCGCATCAAGCGTTCCTTTTCCCGTATACGATTCGACGCTTTTAAGCTTTGTCAACGAAGCGTCCGCTTCGGGCCTTATGGACAGCAATTATGTCTATGTTTACTCGGAACTCGGGATAAGAGATGTTGAAGGAGAGCGACAGGCGATCAAAAATGCCACGGTCAAGGACGGAGCGGTTCTGTGCGGGATACTCAGTAAATATGTTATGGGTGGCATGCGTAAGGGCGCTGTCTGGACCGCAGGCGTCAATGAAGGAATTTTTCTGGACGTTCTTCTTAAGATGAAAAGTTTGCTTGAGATATGGGATGCACCCCTGGCTTAGGAGGAGATGACATGAGCGACAAAGCGGCACGGAAAAAACAATTGATTCTGGATACCGCCAAAAAAGTTTTTGCCGAAAAAGGATTTAAGGATGTTACCATGAAAGATATCGTCGAGGCATGCAAGATAAGCCGCGGCGGTCTTTATATCTATTTTGAAAACACCGAACAAATACTTGAGGAGATCATCGAGCACGAAGCAACACAACGTGATGATGTATTTTCCCGTTCCCGCAAGGACTGCACTGCGGGTGATATCCTTGCCATCTTCTTAAAAGAACAGAAAAAGGAACTCCTTTCCACAAAAGACAATTTAAGTGTGGCGATCTACGAGTATCTTTTCTGGAAACATTCAAGGAACGAATCATGTAAGCGCGAGCAGGACCGGTTTTCCTCTGCTGTTGATGTGCTCACGCATCTTATAGAGAACGGCGTCGAAAACGGGGAGTTCTATTGTGACGATCCCGAGGGGGCGGCGCGCAACATTATGTATGTGATAGAAGGGCTTAAGATAGCTTCCGGCACATACGGAATCACATCGCAGGATATAGACAACGAATTGCTCTATATTATGAGCGGTTTGCTGGCAGGAGACGAATAAACCGACGATCCGAAGATTCTTTCTTCGGATTTTCGTTTATAAATAAACACGGACCGTTTTTCAAAAAAGGTCCGATAACATGCATTTATAGTGAAAGGAGCACCATTTTAAATGGGCAATGTAAGACGTGTTTACGTAGAGAAAAAGAAACCCTTTGCCGTCAAGGCAGCGGAGCTTAAGGAGGAAATATCCGGATTTCTGGGCATATCCGGTGTAAGTGACGTAAGGGTCCTTATCAGATATGATGTTGAGAATATCTCCGATGAGATATTTGACAAAGCCGTAAAGGGAATATTCAGTGAGCCTCCGGTAGATGATGTATATCTTGAAAACCCGCCGGTAAAGGAATGCGACAGAGTTTTTTCGGTAGAGTTTTTACCCGGTCAGTTCGACCAGCGCGCGGATTCGGCCGTACAGTGCATACAGTTCTTAAAAGAAGACGAAAATCCCGTTATCAAAACGGCTGTAACATATATAATCAGCGGTAATATCACGGATGATGAATTCGAACGCATCAAAAAGAACGCGATCAACCCCGTGGATTCAAGAGAAACCGGACTTGAAAAGCCCGATACACTTGTTACCGAGTTTAACGATCCCGACGATGTCATCGTATTTGACGGCTTTAAAGATATGCCCGAGGATAAGTTAAAGGAACTTTACAAGTCTCTCGGCCTTGCAATGACCTTCAAGGATTTCCTGCATATTCAGAATTACTTTAAGAACGAAGAAGATCGGGATCCCACGATGACCGAGATCCGCGTTCTTGATACTTACTGGTCGGATCACTGCAGACATACGACATTTTCAACGGAACTTACCA
>CACYCC010000100.1 GCA_902772805.1 uncultured Lachnospiraceae bacterium
AAAGAAGCATCATGGCAAAATCGCCGTTCTCTATATGAGCATATTCCTCGTTTTTAAACGCGTTCTTTTGCAAAGTGGCGTAGATGTATTTGATCAGCGAATCTGCCGCCTCTTTGCCAAAACATGCGATTATCGACCTGTACTTTTCAAGCCGTATATTGACAATTGCGTAGCGAAGCTTGCCTCTGCGCGCTCTCTTGTAAAGCTTTACGCATTTTCTGAAAAAGAAAAGTGCATTGTGTCCGCCGGTCACGATATCGGAATATACGATATCGTAGAGCCTTCTCTTCGCGTGGAATAATCTGAACACGGAGATCGTGCGGTGTATCATAAATACGATGAGTAACGCTATAACGCCTACGACCGCCGATGACAATAACATGTAATCGCTCACCGTGAATATGATGTCGTAGTAAAAAGCAGTCTTTCCGCCGGTAGCCGGATCGTCAAGCAGATACCAGAGTCCCAGTGATGTGACTTTGTGGTCCAGGACGTCATCCACCGATCTTCCAAGACCGGGAATAACGAAAAGACTGTCAAGCATATCGCTTTCGTCTATGATCGCGACTCCGTCATCTCTTAAAATGATGCTGTAATTTTCGGGATCGGCATACAGTTCTACGCCGGAATCACGGTTTCTCGAATCCCGGAATTTGATACAATCTTCATATGAAAAGATTTTTCTTCCGAGCGAATCGGTCACTTTTCCGTCTTTGTCGATAAAACAAAGCCCGTCAAGTTCGGGGATCGCACCGTTTATATATCTGTATCTGAAAAGAACAGACATCGTATCAAGAGTTCTGTCGGGAGACCTAAGTCCGAGCGTATCCGCCGTATCGATCACCGTCCGGCGCGCTTTCTCGATACGCATGCTGACCATGGATGACAGATACAACGTCACAAGAACATACATCAGAAAATACAGTATGCCGATCGATGCAAATATTCCCAAAAGCGACGGCCATATTCGTATCTTTTTGATCTTTTCAAGCTGTTTTTTCTTAATCTTACTCAATTCTTACACTCCCTGTTCGAAGATCATCTTGGCTATGTCAGCCGACTGTTTGGCATCTTTGGAGTAGTAATCGGCGCCTATCTGCATGGCGAATTCTTCGGTCAGCACCGCTCCGCCTACCATAACCTTGCAGTCTAGTCCCGCTTCGCGAAGCTGACGTATCGTCTCTTCCATGGATGCGACCGTTGTCGTCATCAGCGCGGAAAGGCCGACAAGCTTGATGTTTCTTTCCCGTGTAACCTCCACAACCCTTTCGGGAGGCACGTCTTTACCGAGATCTATAACAGTGAATCCGTAATTTTCAAGTATTGTCTTAACTATGTTTTTGCCGATATCGTGGACATCACCTTTTACGGTAGCGAGCACGATCTCGCCCTTGGATATCGATTCGCCGGACTTGGTCTTCGCCATATATTCCTTGATGACATTAAAGCCGGCTTCCGCGGCGCTCGCACTTGCAAGTAACTGAGGCAGGAAGCTTTTGCCCTTTTCAAAATCCTCTCCCACGCGGTCAAGTGCGGGAATCAGTTCTTCGTTGACTATGTCAAGAGCATCCTTCGTTTCAAGAAGCGCTTCGACATCCTTGGCAACCGAATCCTTAAGTCCTTTTAATATATGTTCAAACAGTCCGCCGCCCGATTCTTCGGTTCCCGCGGTCTTGTCCTTTTTGACCGTGACCGTCTTGGATGTGATACCCTGTTCTTTTTCAAGAGCAGCGATCTCTGCGTATTTGGCTACATAATCGCCTGCGCCGATATCTGTGTTGTCAAGCACCAGGTATGCGTCAACCGCGCCCATCATCGCGGCATTGTTGGGATTGATGATTGCAAGGTCGAGTCCCGCATTCATGGCCATCGTAAGGAATGTCGTATTGATATACTCACGCTTCGGGAGTCCGAAAGAAATATTCGAAACACCCAAAACGGTATGAACACCGTAACGTCTCTTGACTTCGGTGATGGCGTTTAACGTTTCTCTTACTTCTTTTTGCTGAACGCTGCAGGTAAGCGTTAAGCAGTCGATATATATGTCTTTGGTATCAATGCCGTATTCACGGCACTTTTCAACGATATGACCGGCGATCTCAACACGCTTTTCGGCTTCGCTCGGGATACCTTCCTCGTTCATGGCAAGTCCGATAACGGCAGCACCGTACTTCTTAGCTATCGGAAGTATGGTATCCAGCACTTTGTCTTCGCCGTTTACACTGTTTACAAGTGCTTTACCGTTGTAGACTCTTAGTGCCGCCTCGATTACCTTGGGGTCTGACGAGTCGATCTGAAGAGGCGTTCCCACAAGTGACTGAAGTTCTCTTACCACCTCGACCATCAGTCCTTTTTCGTCGATCTTGGGAAGTCCCACATTTACGTCAAGTATCCTGGCGCCCGCATCGACCTGCTCTATAGCCTGTTCCTTGACATAATCAAGGTCGTGGTCGAGAAGTGCCTGTTTAAATACCTTTTTGCCGGTAGGATTGATACGTTCACCGACAACATGTACTTTAGTTATGTCAACATATTCGCGTGCACTCGTAAGGTATGAATGCCTGTTTTCTTCGGGTTTGATTGGCTTCTTGTCTTTGGTTATGTCAACCAACCCCTTAATGTATTCGGGAGTGGTACCGCAGCATCCGCCCACCATGGATACGCCAAATTCCGCAAATTCCTTCATTTGAGCGGTAAAATCTTCGGCTCCCAGATCGTATTCGCCGGTTGCGGGATCGGGAAGGCCTGCATTGGGTTTTACTATAAGAGGAAGCGATGATACAACACGCATTCTTTTTACAAAATCAAGCAGTTCTCTCGGTCCGAGTGAACAGTTTACGCCGATCGCATCAACACCGAGGGCTTCAAGAGTGATGGCCATCGATTCAACGAGCGTTCCGGTAAAGGTGCGGCCGTTGGGCTCAAAAGTCATCGTTACCCACACGGGAAGGTCCGTATTTTCATGGGCTGCCAGGACGCCCGCCTTGACTTCGAGAAGATCGGTCTGGGTTTCAAGTACCAAAACATCGGCTCCGGCCTCAGCGCCCGCAACCATCATCTCTTTGTACATATCATAGGCATCGTCGAATTTAAGGTTTCCGAAAGGCTCCAGAATATCGCCTATCGTACCCATCGAAAGCGCTACCGTCACATCCCTGCCCGATTCCGCCACGGCTTCACGTGCGTTTTTGACCGAAGCCTTCACGATCTCGGTGACACTGTAGTTGCTGTCCTTGCATTTATAACGGTTTGCGCCAAAAGAACACGTGTAGATCACATCGGAACCCGCATCGATATAAGACTTGTGAACGGCCTTAATGATCTCGGGGTGCGTGATATTAAGTTCCTCGGGAAGTTTTCCCATAGGAGCGTTCATTTTTACAAGTTCGGTGCCCATGCCACCGTCAAGTATGCGAATCCTGTTAAAATAATCCATTCTAAAAACTACCTTTCGATCGCAGCTATCGCCGTTACCGATTTGACGGGACTCATAAGGAAACTTGCGTTAAGCCTTACTCCCGCGTACTTCTCGGCATTTAAGATCCTTATGAAATCGCTCTGACTTTCAAGCGGAAGATCTCCATAACCGGGGCTGAAGCGTACACCGGTGTGATATCCGTCACTTAGCGTTTCGTCGATAAGTTTCTGAAGCGAATCGGCTGCTTTTTCTACAAATGCGATGCCTGCCGCATTTAAGATGACCCCTGCCGCAGGGTCAAGTATCATCATCTTTTCTATTTCCGAATCAAAGTCCCGGCCGAGAGTCACGCACATGAATGCCGCACGCTTGGCGCCTTTTAAGTGCTTGCGGATACTGTCTCCCGTGAGTTTGAACGCACCGCCCACAACTTCGATACCGTCATCTTGATACACAAGGTCAAACAGTTTGTAGGTATACCTGATGTTTGCGATCTTATTGGCGATCTCGATGCACTTATCCATGCGGTTCGTGATCTCATCGCCGTATTCGGAACCTCTGTAACCGAGGTATCTGAGTATTTCGCTTTCGTCGTCTTTTGTTAATAAAACTTCCATTATGATCCAAATGCTGACCTGTAGTATGGTTTACATAATATGTCTGATGCCTTAGGCCTTGTTCACCGATTTAAAGAGGCTTTCGGTCGCCTCGGTCACTTTTCTTGCGACTTCTACGTTGTTCATGGTGTAGAGGTGAACCCCTCTCGCATCGTTGGCCACAAGATCCGTTATCTGATCGATCGTATATGAAAGGCCCGCCTGGAAAAGTGCCTCCGGAGCGTCGGCGTATTTGCTGATGATCCTTGCAAATCTTGTGGGGATCGAAGCACCGCACATTGAAACCGTGCGCTCGATCTGAGTCTTTTTGACGATAGGCATGATACCTGCGGCTATCGGAACGGTAATACCTGCCTTTTCAACCTTTTCGCGGAAAGAATAGAAAATCTCATTGTCAAAGAAAAGCTGAGTCGTAAGATGTGTTACGCCGGCATCGACTTTCTTTTTAAGATTCTCTATGTCCTCATCAAGATTTGCCGCATCCACATGGCATTCGGGATAGCATGCACCCGCAACGTTAAAAGAAGGATCGCACTCCCTTATAAATGCCGCAAGATCGCTTGCGTGGGGAAATGCCATCTCACACTCGCCTTCTGCGGGCATATCGCCGCGAAGTGCAAGGATGTTCTGAACCCCTATCTCTTTTAACTTTTCAAGAGTGGCCTTTATATCCTCTTTTGTGGAACCTACGCAGGTTAAATGGCTTAAGGGCTCGATACCATATTCTTTTTTGATAAGTGAAGCGATCTCGGCCGTCTTGTCCTTCTGGACCTGCGAACCGCCCGCGCCGTAAGTTACCGATATAAAATCGATCGGAAGGCCTCTTAATCCGTAGAGCGTATTGTAAACGGTCTCAACGGAATCCGCCTTTTTGGGCGGGAATACTTCCATCGAGTAAACGGTCTTTTTGTTGTCGTATAAATGCTTTATGTTCATATAAAACTCCGAATATTGATTTTTCCCGGATCTGCCGGGAACATCTGCCTCGTCAGATGTGTAAGATCGCGGTCGCGAACGTAAAGTAAATGATGAGCGACAGCGCGTCCACTATCGTGGTTATGAAAGGACTTGCAACGACCGTCGGGTCAAATCCCAGTCTTTTAACGAATAGCGGCAGCGTACAGCCGATGATCTTGGAAAAGAAAACGGTAACCACGAGGGTAAGGCATACAACAGCCGCGATATCAACGGTTACTCTGTCAACCAGAAGAAGCTTTCCGAAGTTGCAGATCGCAAGTGTAAGACCGCACACAACCGCTACTCTTATCTCTTTCCA
>CACYCC010000101.1 GCA_902772805.1 uncultured Lachnospiraceae bacterium
ACTTGAAACGCTCGAGATGACTTTTTTTGCTTCGGTCATTTCATATATAGTGGGGCTCCCTTTGGGAGTCATCCTTTATGCGACCTCTAAGGGGCGCCTTCTTGAAAACAGGATCACCAATGCAGCGATCGGTACTGTTGTCAATGTTTTAAGATCGCTTCCGTTTCTTATCTTACTTGTGTTACTTATTCCTTTCACAAGATTTGTAACGGGTTCTTCCATAGGAACGGTGGCTTCGATAGTACCTTTGAGTGTCGGCGCGATACCGATAGTTGCCAGAATGGTTGAATCTTCTCTTTGCGAAGTACACCCCGGTATCATCGAAGCGGCAACCTCGATGGGAGCCTCACCTCTGTATACCATAGTACATTTCATAATCCCCGAAGCTACGCCCTCGCTTTTCCACGGGGCGGCGATAAATGTGGCAACGGTACTCGGATACTCGGCAATGGCCGGAGTCATCGGAGGCGGGGGACTCGGAGCGATAGCACTCCAGTACGGATATTACAGATACCAGAAAGATGTTTTATGGACTACGGTAACGCTTCTGGTCATCATGGTAATGGTCATCCAGGAAAGCGGAACGTTTATTTCCAAGAAGAAAAGAAAAATATGAAAAAAATTTTAAATACCTATTGACATAGTAGGTAAGTATATGTTAAAGTACGTAAAACGCGATAAGGAAGGAGGCGTAAAGATGTTAAGAACTACAAGACAGGAATGGAATATGGTCATGTGTTGTCGAATGCTTAACTCCCGGGCAGTCAATATGGCCGGTGCACTCGATCGAGAGATTGCGCCTCAAAATGTGAACGGTCGTTAACAAATACCGTCATATGATAAATGCCATTTGCCCGGGAGTTCATCTAAAACCCGGGTTTTTCTTTTGCCAAAACACTTTTAAGGCATGGAAACACACAAAGGGAAAATGAATAAAAAAGAACAACTATTAAAAACAGAAAATAACTTATGAAAATATCTTAAAGATACAGAGGAGAAAAAATATCATGAAAAAGAATCTTTTAACCAAAACAATCGCACTTGTTGCAGCACTTTCACTTACATTTTCACTCACAGCCTGCGGTAATGCCGATAAGGCCAACGCAGCATCAACAACAGTCATAAAGGTAGGAGCCAATATCACTCCCCATTCGGAGATACTTGAGCAGGCCAAGCCTTTACTTGCGGCCAAGGGTATCAGCCTTGAGATCGTACAGCTTGAGGATTCCATCACACCCAACACCGGCGTTATCGAAGGAAGCCTTGATGCAAACTATTTCCAGCATGTTCCTTATCTTGATCAGTTTAATGCGGAAAACGGTTCGGATCTTGTTTCCATAGGTGCTATTCATTATGAGCCTTTCGGGATCTATGCCGGAAGAGTTAAGAACCTTGCGGATCTTCCCGACGGAGCACTTGTAGCCGTTCCCAACAATGTTACCAACGAAGCAAGAGCACTTCTTTTACTTGCCCAGGAAGGACTTCTTAAGTTAAAAGACGGTGCAGGCATTACCGCTACCGTTGAAGATATCGTTGAAAATCCCAAGAACATCAAGTTCAAGGAACTTGCACCCGAACAGCTCGTTGCGGCACTTCCCGATGTTGACGTTGCAGTCATCAACGGTAACTACGCTATCGAAGGCGGACTTCATGTAAGCGGAGCGCTTGCGGTTGAAGCTAACGACGGTCTTGCGGCTCAGACTTACGGTAACATCATCGCAACTTCACCCGCCAAGAAAGACGACGCTGCATTAAAAGAGCTCGTTGCAGTTCTTCAGGGACCCGAGATCAAGGCATTTATCGAAAAGACATATGACGGAGCGGTAGTTCCGCTCAACTGATAAATATATCAAGGCGCATAAGAGAGGATTAAGACCATGATAGGGTTTGAATACTACAATCCCGCCAAGATAGTTTTTGGCGAGGAAAGTGAGAAAAGTCTTAAAGGGTTGCTTGAACAGTTTAACGTAAAGTCACTTTTACTGGTTTACAGCGGCGATTTTATAAAAAGCCTTGGCATTTATGATGCGATCACACAGGCGGTAAGCGAACTCTCGATAGACTTTCATGAAAACGGAAACGTCGTACCCAACCCGAGTGTTGAGCTCGTAAGACAGCTCGTTAAAGAAGGAAAAGAAAACAGTGTGGATTTTGTTCTTGCCGTAGGCGGAGGCAGTTCCATAGATACTGCCAAAGCCGTGGCACTCGGGATACCTTATGACGGGGATGTATGGGACTTTTTTGAAAAGGGGATAAGCCCCGAGCGTGTCCTTAACATAGGAGTTATCGCAACAACTGCATCAAGCGGATCGGAAACGTCCAACGCAGCCATAATCTCGAACGGAGAATGGAAACTGGGGTTTGAGGACGATCGGATAATTCCCAAGTTTGCGATATTAAATCCCCGTTATACCGTCAATATTCCGTATTATCAGACGGCAGTCGGCATAGCCGATGTTTTAGCACATCTCCTTGAGAGATATTTCTCCGACGAGCGCAATTCCGATACTACGGACTACCTGATAGAGGGTGCGATAAGGGCGCTTCTTGTAAATGCCGACAGGATCGTAAAAGATCCCCAAAACATTAACGCAAGAGCAGAGATACAGTGGCTGGCCGTTGTCGCACACAACAATTTCCTGGATGCGGGAAGACGTGCGGATTGGGCTTCACACAGGATCGAACACGAACTTTCGGCTCAGTACAACATCACTCACGGTGAGGGAATGGCCGTAGTGCTGGTGGCCTGGACCAAGTATATGGCCGGTGTAAAGCCCTGGCGTTTGGCACTTCTTGCAAACAGAGTTTTCGGTGTTGACGCATACGATCATTCGGAAAAAGAACGCGCGCTCATTCTTTCCGACAAGTTAAAGGAGTTTTTTGAAAAACTCAGTGTAAAGACAACTCTTTCGGAACTTGGAATTGATGACAGGGATTTTGAAGTAATGGCGGCAAGAGCTACCAGAAACGGCCCTGTAGGCCACTACGAACCCCTTGATAAAGCGGGAATTATAAATGTACTTAATTTAGCAAAATAAATATACGGAGGATAACAAAATGGCAAGAGTAAATTTAAAACAGCCCGAGGAACTCACGGGGGACGCAAAGAAGGCTTACGATGAGCTTAATTCCAAGGGAAAGATCACAAACATGAAGCTGGTTATGCTGCAGGATTACGGCACATATCTTGCATTCATGGGATGGTATGATTCATGGGCAAGTCTTGAAAAGACTGTAGGCTTAAGAGCCGCTACGATCTATGCCCATTCCGTTTCAACCACAAACGGATGCATGCTGTGCTCACTTTTCTTCATAAGCGACTTAAAAGAACTTGGTCTTGATCCCGAACATCTTGAGCTTTCGGAAAACGAGAAGCTTTTAAAGCAGCTCGGTGAGCAGATAGTCAAGGATCCCACCGCAGTTTCCGATGAACTGTTAAACGGATTAAGAAAATTCTATACCGATACCGAGATCATTATCATAGTTGGTTTCGGTGCACAGATGCAGGCAACCAACAACTTTAACTCCGTTCTCGGAGTAGACGTTGACAAGAGACTCCTTCCCCTTAAAGAGGAATTCAAACCTGCAACCTGGAGAGATGCTCTTAAAAAGTAAAAAGAAAATATCACGACTTCCGCAAACGGCATGGCTTAACTGTCATGCCGTTAATTATTGCAATAAATATACATTAACGATAAAATCTATAGATAAGCGGATCCGCGGGGAGTGTGCAGATCGGCTCGGAGTATATATAAAGCAAAATACTCGGAGGGTGGTTACATGGATATAAGTAAGATAAACGGTGCGGAGATCAAACTTGTCGGAGACGAATATGCGGGTTTTTATTCCTGCGGACTTACGATGCTTGGGAATTCTTCGATGAACAGATTCGGTGAGCCCGAAACCGTGGGAAATGAGACAATCAGGAAGTCAGAAGACGGTCTTCAATTAAAAGTGTCGACCGTAAAGAGCAAGTACAGTGATGCGTATGAGTCATATACTACGTTC
>CACYCC010000102.1 GCA_902772805.1 uncultured Lachnospiraceae bacterium
GCATAGAACGGGCCTTTATAATACGATGCAAGGCATGTGCACAATGTTTCGGCCATTAATACATTTATGGCAGTCGTCTTTAAAAATGTTGATTTGCCCGATGCATTCGATCCGGTCAAAAGAACACCTTTGGAAGAAGAAATACTGTTTTTAACGGGATCTTCGATAAGCGGATGATATGCATCGTTGATCGTAAGAGTGGTTTTTCGCGATCCGTTGCCGGACATTTTATCTGTTTCATCTGTGATCACGGGCCTGCACCACTCTTTTAAAGAAGCTCTGTAAAGAGCGATGTTTAAATAGCTTTCCGTAATACCCAGGATTTCATAAAGCTCTTCGATCGTATCAATGTTTTCTTTTACAAAATCAAGCATTCCGTAAAATCTGATGATATCGATATGAAATAGCATCCTGCCGTAATCTGCCAGCATATCGAGAGGATTTCCGGCACCGGTATTTGATGATCTGTTGATGACAGATCTGGCCCTTTTGGTAAACGGACGCAGTTTACCCGTAAGTTCTTTGATCTTTAAGATCTCCTCACTCAATATTTCGATATCATTGTTTTTAAGTAAGGAAGCTCTGTCTATAAAATTATAGATATAGGCAAATGTAAGTACATAAGGCTCGATCTTTCCGCGCTCCGAAAAATAAGTGACGATATTGTAGATAAAAAGACCCACAAGCATCAACACTCCGAGAGGCGGCACAAAAAAGATAAACGCAATACTTGCGATCACCAGAACAATTGCAGCATACTCTTTTAAACAGCGACGGGTATCGATGGTATCAAAAAGATCCAGGCAGTCAAAAAAACTTGCCTTATTGCTGATCTTTCCGATCCTGAAAAACAGATATCTTAAATCCGCCGTAATGTCGGGATTTTTCATAAAATAATCCGCTTTTTCATCTCTTTTTGACCGTATATCGGGATCATCACAGGGATTTCTTAAAAGAGTGTACAAATAAGAGTCTCCCATCGAACTTTGCGAATAGTTGACTCTTTTATAGATATCATCAAGATCAAGATCCGAAGCGGTAATGTCGTCGACAGAATCGGCTGTGGCGTTTCTTAAGAAATGCTTTTTGATATTGATCATTTCATCCGCCGAATATTTTCTGTTCGGAGCATTACCGAATTCATTTTTAAGTTTTTCTTTTACTTTTCGGAAATACTTTTTCTCATCGTAGTATCCCTTGCCCATAAAGCCCGCAAACAAAAGAACACATACGACAACGATCACAATATACTCCATTATTCAAGATTTTCCGGCCCGAAACTCTCAGGCAGGAGTTCCCCCAGTGTATATTCTTTGTAATCCTCAGGCGATGTCGCTACGATTATCTTAAACGTCTTGGGATTAACAAATTCTGCCATGACCTGTCTGCATACCCCACATGGAAAAGCATAAGAATCGGGTTTTTGGCCCTTTTTTCCTCCAACGATCGCTATACGCAAAAACGATCTGTTCCCATCACTTACGGCTCTGAAAATAGCTGTTCTTTCCGCACAGTTACCGGGCGTAAAAGCAGCATTTTCGATATTGCATCCGCCGTAAACAGTACCGTCAGCGCACAGTAACGCTGCACCGACGGCATATCCCGAATAAGGGCAGTATGCGTTTTCACGTGATAATAATGCAGATCTTATAAGTTCGGAATTGTCCATATAATCTTCCATAAAAACCCACCCAATACAATAAATATGATTTTGCTTTACACGATAACCTTTTTAAAGTTCTTCTTACCGCGTCTTAAGATAAACTCTTTTCCTGCAAGTTCCTCTTTTGTGAAAGCGGTCTTAACATCGGTTATCTTTTCTTCGTTAAGTGTTACACCGCCCTGTTCAATGGCACGTCTTCCTTCACTTCTGGTAGGCACAAGACCTGCGGCTACGAGCATCTGTATAACATCTATCGATCCGTCCTTGAAATCAGCATCGCTTAATGTTACGGAAGGCATGTTCTCGGTATCGTTACCGCCGAAAATACCTTTTGCGGCCGAAAGTGCCTTGTCGGCTTCTTCGGTTCCGTGTACGAGTTTTGTAAGTTCGTAAGCAAGTATCTCTTTAGCTTTATTAAGCTCGCTTCCTTCCCAGCTTTCCATTGCCTCGATCTCTTCGATAGGCAGGAAGGTGAGCATCTTAAGGCATTTTATAACGTCTTCGTCGCCGACATTTCTCCAGTATTGGAAGAACTCGTAAGGAGAAGTCTTTTCGGCATCAAGCCAAACGGCGCCCTTCTGTGTCTTACCCATCTTTTTGCCCTCGGAATTGAGTAAAAGGGTGATCGTCATGGCATAAGCGTCTTTACCGAGCTTTTTGCGGATGAGTTCGGTACCGCCAAGCATGTTGCTCCACTGATCGTCACCGCCGAACTGCATATTGCATCCGTATTTTCTGTATAATTCGTAAAAATCGAAACTCTGCATCAGCATGTAGTTGAACTCAAGGAAACTTAAGCCTTTTTCCATACGCTGTTTGTAGCATTCGGCTCTTAACATGTTGTTTACAGAAAAATGAGGACCTATATCTCTGATAAATTCAACATAATTAAGGTCAAGAAGCCAGTCCGCATTGTTTACAAGAAGTGCTTTTCCTTCCGAAAAATCGATAAAACGTGACATCTGTTTTTTAAAACATTCAACGTTATGATCGATAGTTTCCTTTGTCATCATTGTACGCATATCGCTTCTGCCCGAAGGATCTCCGATCATCGCGGTACCGCCTCCGACAAGTGCGATAGGCTTGTTGCCCGCTTCCTGTAATCTCTTCATAAGACATAAAGCCATAAAGTGTCCGACATGAAGACTGTCCGCTGTGGGATCAAAGCCTATATAAAATGTTGCTTTACCGTTATTTATAAGTTCTTTGATCTCTTCCTCATCCGTAAGCTGAGCAAGAAGACCGCGTCTTTTAAGTTCATCAAAAACCGTCATTTCTCAAACCTCCTGATCATTTCGTTTATTTCTTCTTTTACAGTATGGAAATCAAATGATTCGTATGCTTTTCTGATCTTTGAAAGTGATCCGTTTATCTCTTTACCGAAATTTCTGCCGGATATCTTTTCCATGAAAGCATCACATTCCTTGAGATTCATGCGATCGATGCTTTGTTTAAAGGAAATTATGTCGTCCTGCGAAAGTGATTCAAGTTCTTCGTTGTCAAGATCGATAGAATCGCTTTCTTCGGTATAATTGAATCTTTCTTTTTTGATCAGGTAATCTTTTACATCATCAAGTATTTTGGAAAAGGCCTTCATGTAATCGTCAAATTTTTCCCCGATCACATCCGTACTGTTTTCTTTGCCGGCAAATTCGAGTTCTTTGAACATCAAAGATACCGTTAAAGCTCCAATACTTGCACTCGACGATTTGATGCCGTGAACATCCGTTGTGAACAAAGAAATATCACCGGCTTCAAGAATATCACCGAGGGTGTCTATCATTTTCATACCTTCGCTGTAATAAGTATTGAGTATAGCACAATATGATTCTTCGTTAAACCCTATATTTGCAAGTCCTTTGGAAACATCAAGTTCGTTTTTCCTTGTGATAAGGTCGTTCTGAACGTTATCGGAAGTCTTTTCTTCGCTGTTTACGACCCTGAACACACCTTTTGGCAGGAATTCTATAAGTATCCTTGTCAGATATTTCTGCTTAATGGGTTTTGAAAGATATTCTTCAAAACCGAGGGCAATTATCTCATCTCTTATGTTTCCTCCGGTATTGGCGGTAAGTGCTATGACGGGAACGTTTTTGTAATTATCCGAATCGTTTTCGCGGATCCTTACAAGTGTATCCGCACCGCTTAAATCGGGCATGACCATATCCATAAAGACAATGTCATATCTGGTAAGAGCCATCTTATTAAGACATTCCTCACCGGATCTCGCCACATCGATGTTTATCTTATATTGTTTGAAAATGCCCGCGGCAACTTTAAGATTGACGCCGTTATCATCTACAACCAGGACCTTTGCGGCACTGCCGTCATAAGTAGCTGTATTGAGATTTGATAAGAAATCTTCGGCTTTCCACTCGTTGTTAAGTATTTCCGCAACACCGATACAGGTTACGGGATGCCTTATTATGCGGCATTTGTCAAAGTCGCCGTAACACTGCATTACATCACTTATTATATATGTTATCTCTTCTACGCCGTATTCGGATAAAATTCCCGATACGTCCTGATAGATTTCCGAAGGGACAAAGATATAATCGTATTTTTTGTTTTGAATGCACATATCGAACTTAAATACGGAATTGGCATAGTTGGGCCTTACTTCAAAACCTTCCATTATCGATTTCCATACCGAAAGTTCACGATTGTCCGAAATATATATGAGCACATCGGGCTTTTGGTCCGATCTTAAACTGATCATGGGAGACGGATCCACTATGTCGGCGACAAAAGAAAACTTTGTTTCAAGACCGACATTTTCGATACTGCTCACTTCAATATCTCCGCCCATAAGTTTTAATATCTCACGGCTTACCGAATATTTAAGACCGATACCCTTAAGGTTCGGATTCTGCCTTGAATCATATGTGTCATAAGCACCGTATATAGCATCGAGATCGGCGCTGTTTAAACCCATACCGGTATCGGATATCTTACATTCGATCCTTACCTTACCGTTTAAGACCTCTCCGCCCCTTATATCCAGCATTATTCGGCCGTTTTCGGTAAGAGACAGTGAAATAAACAGAAGTCTTGTAAACACCTGCCTTATATTAAGCTCATCACCGCTTAAGACTTTAGGCATATTGTGGTCAAGCGTAATACGCATTTTAAGCTGTTTGTCGGTCACTATACCCGAAGCGATCTCAATGACGCCTTTTATCAAAGAATTCAGTTCGAACGGCTCATTGACTATCTTAAGTTTACCGTTATCAATCTTTGAATATATCAAAACATCATCAATGATACCCAAAAGATCGTATGCCGATTCTTTGATAATCATAACTTCCTGCCTGGTGGCATCGCTCATGTTTTCTTTTAACATAAGTTCTGAAAGACCGATTATCGAATTCATGGGCGTACGGAGCTCATGAGACATATTTGCAAGGAATCTCGATTTCGCGGCGCCGGCCTTTCTTTCACGTTCACGGCTTATCTCGATGATCAGCTGTTCGCGTTTTATAAGCGATTCCTGATATCGAACGACAAGTATAAGCGCAACGGTCGACGACAGGAAAGCTACCAGAACACCCGCCAAAAATCTTGTGGGCTCGGGTTTATATGAAAAAGAATCATCCCACAAAAAACGTTTTGCAAAGAAATAAAGATCTACATATATGATGATGGGAATAAGTGCCCAATGCTTTTTGATATCTATCAGGAAAAAAACCGTAATGATCGCTGCGGCAAACCATATTGACGATCCTGCGTTGATGCGCGTACCGTGCATTATATATACAGGGACTAAGACCACGTTAAGATAAGCGATCATCGCAAGCGACAGATATTCATATCCGATCCCGGATAGATATAATACAAATTCGACCAAAGAAAATATCACTGTCGCAAGCGTGACGATATATATGCTTTTTTCTGTTTTAAAGAAAAACGTAAGCATCAGAGAAGATATTAATGAGATCAGAAAAACAAGATGAAGCACAAGAACAAAGGCATCTTTTCGGATGTCATAAAAATCTATATTGAGTTTTTCCTGTTTTTTAAAAGGATTGCTCATATTATTTACTCGGCTTTTACAATTATCTTTTCGGGATCGATATGGTTTAAAAGTATCTTTTCAAGTTTTTCAACGACTATCGGTTTCGGAAGGTAGTCATCAAAGCCCGCGTCAAGAAACATTTCTTTGGCACCGCTTACGACATTTGCGGTAAGCGCTATGACGGGAATGTTTCTTACATCGGGATCTTCTGATGCCTTTATAAGTTTAAGCGTATCTATACCGTCCATATCAGGCATCATGTAATCCAAAAATATAAGATCTATCTTTTCCTGATCAAGACAGATAAGGCCTTCCCTGCCTGAAGCGGCTATAATGACCTCGGCATTGTATTTTTCAAGTATTTCTTTGGCAACGCCGAGATTGATAAGATTATCGTCAACGACAAGGATCTTTGTATTCCTGAAAGAAAAAATACCTTCAAAAGTCTTTTTGCGAACGGCAAATCCCGAGGTATGGTTAAACAGATCCGCAAGATTCAGACAGCTTACAGGTCTTGTAAGCACGTATTCAAAAGGTTCACCGGCATATGAATAGTTACACGGAGAAATAATTACCAGTTTTTTGAAGTTGATATTAAGGTCATAAAGTTTCTTTTTCAAACGATCGTATGCTGCTGATGTAAGCATGTAATAAGTAAACGATTCATCTTTAAAGGAATCCAGAAACAACTCATCTCTTGTACTTTCGAGATGATCGACATTCATACCCTCAAATATATTGCATATGGGGCAAAATCCTTCACAATGATCGTCATGAAGATATGAAACACGAATATCCGTTTTATTGACCTCACCGCAATAACCTCCGTCATAAGGATGCGGTATACTGAGTTCAACTTCAAAATTGAATGTAGATCCCTCGGTATATACACTTTCGGCCTGTAGGCGACCATGCATGGCATTGGTGAGTTTACGGCAATATGCAAGACCGAGTCCGTTACCCTCGATCGTTCTGTCGGTCGAATCACTGCCGGATCTGAAATGCGGTTCAAATATCTTTTCCAGATTTTCTTTTTTGATACCTATACCGGTATCGGAAACCGATGTTTTTAAAAGGAGCTTATCTTCGGATATTTTTTCAAAACCCACTCTGAATATGATCTGACCGGAAGGTGTATATTTAATGGCATTGGACAAAAGATTTACAAATATCTGCCTTATCTTATTGGAATCGCCAATAAGCTTTTGGGGTAACATCGGACTTATATCAATATAAAAGTCGGTCTCCGAATCCAGCAGTCTTACACTCATTAAGTTGATTACATCTTTCAAAAGATCTGAAATGTCAAATTCGGCGCAGTTTACGGATACTTCCTCCGTGTTCATCTTTGAAAAGTCCAAAAGATCGGAAGTTATGGATAACAGAGCATGGCTTGAATTGGATATATTGTATGCCATTTCCTTGATATGCTCGGATTCATCGGAATCAAGCAGAATATCCGTTGTACCGATTATTGCATTTAACGGGGTTATGATCTCGTGAGATACGTTAACAAGAAACATATCCTTGGCAAAACTCACCTGTTCAGCCTGCAGATTGGCACGTTTTCTTGCCTTCATCTCACGTTCAAGAATATAATTTCTGAAAAGTATTACCGTACCGCATAAAAGGCCGGTTGCAATGATGGCAAACGCTATCCTCAAATGGTCCACACGGTTAAGCGGAGCAAAATAAACATCATAAGGAGTTCTTAAATAGTATGTATAAACGATCGCAATAATATCGATCAGCATCTGTAATGAAGTATATATGATACGTTTAAGACCTTTAAAAAGAACAAGACCGTACGTGATACCGATCAGAAAATAAACCGGTATCTCAACGAAATTCTTTTCAGAAATGGCAAGAACAAGGGGAAAACCTATATAATTCGTAGAAATCAGCAAAAACATTGATAAAAAGCTGTTTTCGGGATATTTTAATTTAAGAAAAAAGACAAGACTGCATATCACATAATAAACGATACATATCAATGTCAGTGAAAAAGGCACCCTGAAAAGCAGTCCGAAGAGCACAAAAACAAGACTGAAAATACTGCTTAATGATGAAACAAGATAAAACAGTTTTACAGTTTCCGAAAGTTCATCGTTAAATAATATCTTTTTGATCAGTTTAAACATTTCTTATCCTATGGATTAAGAGCCGCTATTTCTCTCTCACATGCAATAAACATGTCAACAAGCTGAGGATCGAACATCGTAAATTTAAGAAACTTGATCTTCATCATCGCTTCCTGGTGTGAAAGAAGTTTTCCGTCGTTTTCAAAATATCTTAAATTGTCATATGCATTAACAATTGCAAGTATCCTTGCTTCAAGCGGGATCTTTTCTCCCGCGAGTTTATCGGGGTATCCCGAACCGTCCCAGTTTTCGTGATGTGAACGACACATATTAAGCGCATAATTCATAAAATTGAAGTTGGCAAGCTGAGTGATCTGAGATATTGTATCGGCACCGAATACCGTATGATTTTTGACAGCTTCAACTTTAAATTTGCTTCCCGGGTTATAGGGATCGTCTTTTTCTTCAAGATATTTGTCTTTAATGCAGAGTTTTCCGAGATCGTGAATCCTGGCCGCGAAGCTCATGGTAGCGCAGTCGTCTGCCGTAAGATCGTATTTTTCGTTTCTTACGAGGTAGCTTAAGAATACATCCATATCTTTCTCGACTCTTCTTGCATGAAGTCCGGCATGGCTGTCGCGTTTATCAATAATATTTAAAAGCATTTCAACAACCGAATACTGCAGTTCCACGAAACGCTTTGTTTTTTCCTGTACGGAATTTGAAAGTCCGGAGGTGTATTCTTCGAGTTCGCGCTTTTGTCTTATGAGCTGGATCTGGATATCGACACGTTTCTTTAAAAGATTTGCGGTATACGGTTTCTTGATGTAATCGGCCGCCCCAAGATTATAACCTTCAAGTTCCGTTATATCATCGTCCTGTGCAGTCAGAAAAATGGTCGGAATGTCGGCCAGTTTCTTTTTGTTCTTCATCTCGGATATGACCTGGAAACCGTTGACATTGGGCATATCTATATCAAGAAGCACAAGGTCGGGAAGATCGGGCATGTCATTTAAACATTCAAGTGCCGAAATACCCGAAGAAACGGGGATGACTTCGTATACTTCTTCCAAAGTTTTGCGGGCCATGATGAGATTGGCCATGTTGTCATCAACGATCATTACTTTTTCCATAAAATAAACTCCGTAAGCCGGGAAGATATCCCGAAATATGTGCAGGGTAAATTTGTATCAAAAAATTATTTTTATAAAAATATCATTATAGAGTTACCGAGCCATTAACTTGACCATCGCTTCATTAAGTCCGTCGATCGTCAGCTTGTACATCGGAAAAATTTCTTTTACACGTGTTTCCGCTTCTCTCCACGGTGCGTGACCGGGAGCCATCTTGGGATTTAACCAGACTATCTTTTTATAATGCTGTTTGAGCAACAAAAGCCATTGTTCTCCGGAAAGGCCTCCGTTGGGCCCCCTGTAATTACCCGTATCCGAATATAATTCTTCGGGCGCCATAGCGGCATCTCCGACAATTATTACCTTATAATCGCTGTCGAGATTTTTAAACATCCATTCCGTATCTATCCAGTCACCGTTTTCGCATTCGGGAGTTTTGTACAGTTTTGAATATATACAGTTGTGGAAATAGTAGGTCTTTACGTCCTTGTAATGATTTGATTTATGGATTGCCTGAAACAGTTCGTTTAAAAGGCTTGAAAACGGGATCATGGTACCGCCGGAATCCATCAAAAGAAGGAGTTTTACCGCATTTTTGCGAGGCTTTTCCATTTCGATCCTTAAATATCCGCCGTTTTTACATGTGGAATCGATTGTTCCCGGAATATCAAGTTCGGTTTTGGGAATATCAAGTTTTGACGAAAACTGACGCAGTTTCCTGAAAGCCAGCTGAAACTGCCTGTTGTCAAGCATTCTGTCATCCCTGAAATCACGGTATTTGCGAGCACCGACAACACTGAAAGCGGACTGATATCCGGTTTTGCCTCCGACTCTCACGCCGCCGACATTACCACCCATATTACCGAAGCTGGTCTTACCCATCGTACCGATCCAGTAACTTCCTCCGTTATGCTCGGAATCCTGGTCTTTTAAACGGTCCTTAAACTTCTGCTCGACATCATCGCGATCGATCTGAAGCTCTTCCTGCTGGTTGAGCCAGAATTTTTCTTCATCGAATATCCTTTGCATTTCTTCGGATTTATCGAGCCATCTTAACATTGTATCCGTGATCTGATTTTCTGTTTTGATGCCTTTAAAGCATTCTTCGAAAGCCATGTCAAACTTGTCAAAATCCGTTTCGCTTTTAACAAGTATCGCTCTGGCGGTGTAATAGAATCCCGTAAGGGAAGAATTATTAAGATTACGATTCAGGGCATTCATAAGGGCAAGCCATTCCGTAAGCGAAACATCAAGCCCTTTTGCCTTTAACGTGTAATAAAAGGTTGTAAACAATCAATCCACCCTTTTTCTTAAAACTTCAAGATCTTCATCCTTTTTGATAAGTACTCCGACAAAAGGAAGTTCACGCTTGATCTTTTCGGGATCGACACCGGCAATGATAAGCGCATTTAACCAGTCAATGAGCTCGGATGTTGCAGGTTTTTTGCGAAGCTGCGAATAAGTTCTTATCTCATAAAACGTATCCATGGCGTTTTTTAACAGGTTTTCCTCAATATCGGGAATATGAGTCTTTACTATCTCTTCCATCAGTTCCCTGTCGGGGAAGTCGATGTAATGGAATATGCATCTTCTTAAAAATGCATCGGGAAGCTCTTTTTCGGCATTGGAAGTTATTATTACTATCGGACGTTTTACGGCTTTTACCGTTCTTTTGGTCTCATAGATATAAAATTCCATCTGATCGAGTTCCCACAAAAGGTCGTTGGGGAATTCAAGATCTGCCTTATCGATCTCATCGATCAAAAGAACAACCTGCTCTTCGCTTTCAAACGCTTCACCGAGTTTTCCGAGTTTTATGTAATTGGCTATATTGTCAACGCCTTCGTTCCCAAACTGTGAATCATAAAGTCTCTGGATAGTATCATAGGTATAAAGGCCTTCCTGTGCCTTTGTGGTTGACTTTATGTTCCATACGATGAGTTTTTTGCCAAGCGCCTCGCTTACGGCTTTTGCAAGCATCGTTTTTCCGGTACCGGGTTCTCCTTTGATAAGCAAAGGCTTTTCAAGTGCCATAGCGATATTAACGCTCATCATAAGCTCTTCGGAAGCAATATACTGTCCTGTTGAAGTAAAATTATTCTGCACTGATCTCTCCTGTTTCAAACTTCTTGTCTCTAAGCATCAGATCGCCTACCGCTTCCGCCGCAGGCTTATCTTCAAATAAAATCCTGTTGACTTCTTCGATTATGGGAAGTTCAACATTATATTTTGCGGCAAGTCCCATGGCTGCCTTGGCTGAGTAAACGCCTTCTACGGTCATATTGACTTCATCCATCGCCTCTTTCATGGTCTTGCCCTGACCGATCAGTATACCGGCTCTTCTGTTTCTGGAATGCATGGAAGCGCAGGTTACGATAAGATCTCCGATACCGGTAAGTCCCGAGAAAGTCTCCGCTTTACCGCCCATCTTGATACCGAGTCTGGTGATCTCCGCAATACCTCTTGTTATAAGTCCCGCTTTTGTATTGTCTCCGTATCCGAGTCCGTCGGCGATACCGGCGGCAAGGGCAACAACGTTTTTAAGTGCAGCGCCTATCTCCATTCCCAGCATGTCATTTGATTTATAAACTCTGAATGTTTCATTCATGAATACATTCTGTACAAGCTCGGAAACCGCTGCATCTTCACTTCCCACAACAATGGCCGTAGGCATCATCCTGCCGACTTCTTCGGCATGGGTGGGGCCGCACATTACGGCTACTTTTGCCTGAGGTATCTCCTGTTTGATAACTTCGGAAAGACGCATGAGCGTGTTTTCTTCGATACCCTTGGAAACATTTACGATGATCTGTCCGTCTTTAACGAATTCTTTCATTGATCTTGCGGTTGATCTGATAAAAGGTGACGGAACCGCAAGGATCAGCAATTCGTTTTCTTTTACCGTTTTTTCAAGATCTGTTGTAAACCTTATCTTATCGCTTAAAATAACACCCGGCAGTTTTGTCTTGTGCTCATGTTCGGTCTTGAGCATTTCGATCTCTTCGGGAATGATAGACCATACGGTTACCTCATGCCCGTTTTTATCAAGAAGTGCGGCAAGGGCAATGCCCCATGAACCCGCGCCTACAATACCTGTTTTCACTTATCGTCCGCTCCTTCTACACCTTTGTAATTTCGGGCATCACTGTTGGTCTCGATGTCCATTTTGTTCTTTTTGAAAAGATATGTCTTACGCTCGTTGCCTGCAAGAAGCCTTTTGATGTTTGCTCTGTGCATGTAAAAAGCAAGTAAAGTCAGCAAAAATACGATAATGTACATTTCTGTGAGGACCGGTGTTTCAAGTCCGAACATTCCGATCTGTCCCAATATTATGGTCTCAACAAAAAATGTTACATATAAAAGAAGCGAGCCAATCGAAACGATATGGGTTGTAAAAAATATACCGAAAAATACCAGCAGTCCGAACGGGATATAAAGCCAATGCGTGGCGATCATCATACCGCCCGTTGTGGCAATACCTTTTCCGCCCTTAAACTTAAGATAAAACGGGAAATTATGGCCAAGAACACATCCCGCGCCCGTATATATCGCAAGCAATATACCGAGATCTTCATGTAGTGGCATGATAAAGAACTTTACTATCAGTATCGCTATGATCGATTTGAGCATATCTCCGGCAAATACGATAAGACCGGCCTTTGTACCAAGAACTCTTAAAGTATTGGTGGTACCGGCATTGCCGCTTCCGTGTTCGCGGATATCGATCCCCTTGATCCTTCCCAGAATATATGCGGTCTGCAAAGATCCGAAGGCATAGCCGATCAGAATACAGATCAATCTAATCATTTCTTATCATCATCCTTTCTTTCACGGATTATAAATTTAAGAGGAGTTCCGGCAAATCCGAAAGTATCCCTTATCTGATTTTCGATATAACGAGTATACGAAAAATGCATCAGTTCAATATCGTTGACAAAAATGACAAAAGTCGGCGGTTTTACGCCTGTCTGTGTGATATAGAAAAGTTTAAGCCTCTTTCCTTTATCCGTAGGAGGCTGCTGCATGGAAACCGCACGGGCCATGATCTCATTTAAAACTCCCGTGCCCACACGCATATTATGATTTGCATATACCAGATCGATATTTTCAAAAAGCTTGTTTATACGCTGTCCCGTAACCGCCGATATGAACAGAATCTGTGCATACGGCATAAAAGAAAGCACTTTCTTCACATCTTCGGTGAATTTATAAATGGTCTTGTCGTCTTTTTCGACGGCATCCCATTTATTGACGGCAACGATCACGGCTTTTCCGTTGTCATGTGCTATCCCGGCTATCTTGGCATCCTGTTCGGTAACGCCTTCGGTAGCGTCTATCATCACGATCACGACATCGGCTCTTTCGACGGCGGTAACGGTCCTGATGATCATATAGTGTTCAAGATCTTCATGGATACGGCTTTTGCGTCTTACACCGGCCGTATCGATAAACACATATTCTTTGCCGTTGTATTTGACATCGGTATCAACGGCATCCCTTGTGGTTCCTGCAATATCGGAAACGATAAGTCTGTCCGATCCTATTATCTTGTTGATCAAAGAGCTCTTACCGACATTTGGTTTGCCGACAACCGCAACCCTTATCCTGTCATCGTCTTCTTCTGCTTCGCTGCCTTCGGGGAAATGCTTGACGACCTCATCCAAAAGATCGCCTATTCCCAGCATATTGGCTGCGGATACGGGATAAGGTTCACCGATACCGAGATTGTAAAACTCATATGTATCGGCCATGAATTTATTGAAATCGTCTACCTTATTTACCACCAGTAAAACGGGCTTGTGCGAGCGTCTTAATATATCGCACACCTTGGAATCCGAATCCACCAGTCCCTGTCTTACATCAACCATAAAAAGAATAACATCGGCCGTATCAATGGCTATCTGCGCCTGTTCGCGCATCTGCTTTAATATCACATCCGAACTGTCGGGTTCGATACCGCCGGTATCTATAAGCGTAAAATTATGGTCAAGCCACGTGACATCGGCATAGATACGGTCTCTTGTGATCCCCGGTGTATCCTTGACTATTGATATTTTTTCACCTGCCAAAGCATTAAACAGGGTGGATTTACCTACATTAGGTCTACCCACCACAGCTACTGTCGGCTTGCGTTTTCTAACGTCCATTATAACCTCATATATCTACTGATTAAGCATCTTTAACAACAGATCACGTCCGCTTGATTTTACAATATCAACCTGTACTTGTAAAGTTTTTGAAAGTTCGTCAAGCTTCATGTCATCTAAGAATATATTCTCATCCGCTCTTAACATATTCTGCGGAAGAAGTATCCTTTTTCCTTCAATTTTTCCCTTCAACTGTTTAACGATATCCTGTCCGGTAATAAGCCCCGATACCGTTATCGTCTCACCAAAGAATTCGTTTTTTATGCTTATTACGGACACATTTACCCTGGGGTATTCGTTGTTGACCATATCCGCAAACTTTTTAAGCATCGGATAAGCAAGTACTCCGGTAACAAGAACGCATTCGGATTTTTTCATGAATTTCTTTTTTAAACCCTTAATGGCATATTTATCGAAAGCCGCCACGAATTCATCGTTTAACAGTCTCATCATGCCGACACCGTTATCGAGCTGAAGATATCCGTCGTATCTGTCTTCTTCGGGCATTTCACGGCCTGCGAGAATATACCATTCATCGCTTGCATGCACAAAATGAAGACCGAAAGATTCATAAAAGCGCCGCTGGAAGGACTCGATCATATCAATGACCTTAACGGCATCTTCTTTGGTAAAAGGTTTAAGAGGATAAAGACCTTCCCTGTATTTTGTAAGACCGACGGGGACTACGGAAACACTTTCAAGCACCGGAGCATATTTCCCGAGATCCTCGATCGTTCTTTTCAGTTCTTCGCCGTCATTAATATCTTTGCACAACACGATCTGACCGTTCATGGCTATGCCTTCCTCGTAAAACCTGTCTACGATCTTTAAGCATTCACCCGCAAAACGGTTGTTTAACATCTTGCATCTGAGTTCGGGATTTGTGGTCTGAAAAGAAATGTTGATCGGTGACATTCTGAACCGGATTATTCGCTCAACATCATTCTCGGAAAGATTTGTCAAAGTAACATAGTTTCCCTGCAGAAACGACAATCTTGAATCATCGTCTTTAAAGTAAAGAGTCTCTCTCATTCCGGGCGGCATCTGATCTATAAAGCAGAAAATACAGGCATTTCTGCATCTTCTGTATTCATCCATCAGACCTTCCGTAAATTCAAGGCCGAGATCGTCTTCTTCGTCTTTATCCATTGAAACGGTCATCTCATTACCGTCACGCCTTAAAACAAGATCTACGTGACTGCATATGATATCGTATCTGTAATCAAAAATATCGACGATCCTCTCGCCGTTTATGGAAACAAGTTCGTCACCTTCCAGGATGCCGCTTTTTTCGGCTATTGAATTCGGGCATACTCTTGTCACGACATGATAATTTTTCTTTTGCTCTGACATTACAAATCCTTTATTGATGAAAGACTTAAATTGACCGCAAAAAGTTGTTCAAAAAACAAGCGGTCACAATCTGTATTTTAAACGAATTTTCTTGACGTGTCACTAACGCAATGTTAAAAATATACTGTATTTAATTATACTCTGTCTTAAGGAGATTTTATGCCTAACTTAAGAAAACTCGAAAACGCCATGCCCGTTGCTCCGCTTAAGATCGTTGCAATGGATTCCGCTATCAAAGTCGGCAAAAGCGTCGATCATTATCTTGTTGATTTCCGCAAAAAAATGGATTCAAAGTTAAAAAACGATCCTGCTTTCAGAGGATATCTCGAACCTTCGTTTTTAATGAATGTTCAGTGTCCCAGATTCGGTACCGGTGAAGCCAAAGCGGTTTTCAAAGAATCCGTCAGAGGTGTCGACCTCTTTATCCTGGTCGATGTTTGCAACAATTCGATCACATATCGTATGAACGGCTACATCAACCATATGTCGCC